>CBFIHB010000001.1:0-40388 GCA_965662415.1 Actinomycetes bacterium
CGGGAGGAAACATGCAGGTTGACATCAAGGCCGGTCCGGCTTTTGCCTATGGCGAGGTGACTTTGGCGCCTAACGCATCGGTGCGGGTAGAAGCAGGTGCCATGGCGATGCAGCGGGGTGACATCACGATTGCCACTTCCACGCAAGGCGGGTTCTTGAAGGGGCTCAAGCGCACGATCGGTGGGGAGAGCTTCTTCGTTAATGACTTCTCCGCTGGAGGAAGTGGTGGTGTGGTCGGTGTTGCGGCTGCGCTGCCGGGCGACATGACGTTGGTGGATTTGCAGGGAAGCACGGCACTGATGGTGCAGTCGGGATCGTGGATCGCGTCTGATCCTACGGTCGATGTCGATTCCAGTTGGGGCGGCGGAAAGATGTTCTTCAGCGGTGAGGGACTGATACTGCTGAAGTGCACCGGGCAGGGCCAAGTACTGGTCTCGGCGTACGGGGCGATCGTGGATGCCAACCTCTCTGATGGAGAGACTATGACCCTCGATACAGGGCATGTGGTCGCATTCGATGAGACCGTCAAGTACTCCGTTCGCAAGGCGGGAAGTTGGAAGACCACTCTGCTCGGCGGTGAAGGTCTAGTCACTGACTTCACTGGGCCCGGTCGGGTGTGGATGCAAACACGCAGCACTCCGGACTTCGTCAACTGGCTGAAGTCTGTATTGCCGGGGAACCGGAGCTAGCGAAGCGCCGCAGCCGAAGGCTGTTCGTCACGACGAACACCGAGGAGAAGGCCATGGCCGCTCCGGCGATCATCGGGTTTAGCAGGCCGGCCATCGCGAGCGGGATGGCGGCGACGTTGTAGGCGAAGGCCCAGAACAGGTTTCCCTTGATGGTCGCGAGTGTGCGGCGCGACAGGCGGATGGCATCGACGATGCTGCGAGGATCCGAGCGCATCAAGGTGATGTCGCTGGCCTCGATGGCAACATCGGTGCCTGACCCCATCGCCATACCTAGGTCCGCCTGGGCCAGGGCAGCCGCATCGTTGACACCATCACCCACCATCGCCACCCGGTTGCCTCGAGCTTGGAGATCGGCAACCGCGGCGATCTTGTCTGCGGGTAGCACTTCTGCCACTACTTCAGTGATCCCCAACTGATCTGCGACGGTGCGAGCAACTGCCGTGTTGTCACCGGTGACCATGATCGGCTCGAGGCCAAGTTGCTTCATCTGTTCGATCGCGACGGCACTTTCCGGCTTGATCGCATCGGCAACTGCGATCGCACCGATGAAGGTGCCATCCGATGCACCGGAGATCACGGTGCGGCCCAGGTGCTGTTGTTCGCGGATCCACGACGTCGCATCGTCGGGGATAACTACTGCCCACTCATCGCGGAGCCACGAGGCTTTACCGGCGACGATCGCTCGACCTTCCACTACTCCCTGCACACCTTGACCCTGGGTGCTGACGAAGGACTCGACCGGGTGCGGCTGATCGATCGCAGCCGTGATCGCCTGGCCGATGGGGTGCTCGGATGCAGACTCCACGGATGCGACTACCCCGAGGACGTGGTGGGGGTCGCGAGGGTTGGACTGATCACCTGCGAGGACATCGACAACGGTCATGCGCCCCTCAGTGAGGGTCCCGGTCTTGTCCAAGACGATCGAGGTGACCTGGCGGGTGGCTTCCAAGATCTCTGGCCCGCGAATGACGATGCCGAGCTGCGCACCGCGGCCGGTGCCGACCAATAGGGCAGTGGGTGTGGCAAGGCCCAGGGCGCAGGGGCAGGCGATGATCAATACGGCCACCGCAGCAGTGAATGCGAAGGTGATGCTCTGGCCAGCGAGCACCCAACCGATCACGGTTCCGATCGCCAAGACGATCACTATCGGCACGAAGACAGCCGACACCCGATCAGCCAAGCGTTGCACAGGCGCCTTCTGCGCTTGGGCCTGTTCGACCATCGTGGCGATCCGTGCGAGCTGAGTGTCCGCTCCAACTTTCGTTGCTCGGACAATCAAACGTCCTGACGTGTTGATACCGGCGCCCACCACATCATCGCCCGGTGCCACCTCGACCGGTACCGGCTCACCGGTGAGCAGACTCATGTCCACCGCAGAGTGCCCGTCAATCACCTGCCCGTCAGTAGCAACCTTCTCCCCCGGTCGGACGACGAATTCATCGCCTACCACGAGTTGATCAATGGGTATCCGCTGCTCGGTTCCATCCTTGATCACCGCAACATCTTTCGCACCCATCGTCATCAAGGCAGTGAGCGCCTGGCTGCTGCGCTGCTTGGCGCGAGCTTCGAAGTAGCGGCCAAGCAGGATGAATGTGGTGACGGCTGCTGCGACCTCGAGGTAGATCTCGCTGGCGCCACCGCCTTGGGTTGGCAGTAAGTGGAATGACATCCGCATACCCGGCTCGCCGGCACCGCCGAGGAATAGTGCGTACAGCGACCACAGGAAGGCAGCACCCACGCCCATCGAGACAAGCGTGTCCATGGTGGCGGCGCCGTGCCGAAGATTGATCCACGCAGCACGATGGAATGGCAATGCGCCCCACACCACCACCGGCGCCGCGAGCGTCAAACTCAGCCACTGCCAATAATCGAACTGCAACGGCGGCACCATCGCGAGGATGACCACCGGGATTGTGAGGATCGCACTGACGGTTACCCGTTGCCGAAGATCAGCTACCTCTGTGTCTTCGCTGACTTCGTCGTCGTTCGCTTTGGTGTCCGGTTGCGATGCTGTGTAGCCGGTGGCTTCGACGGTCGCGATCGCGTCGGCAACGGAGATACCTTCAGGAAGAACGACATGAGCGCGCTCGGTGGCGTAGTTGACAGTGGCGCTGACCCCAGCCATGCGGTTGAGTTTCTTCTCAACCCGTGCGGCGCACGAGGCGCACGTCATCCCACCGATGTCGAGGTCGACCTCGGTGCCGTGCTGGGTGGGTATGGACATCTGCGTATCAGGCGATCAGTTCGTAGCCGGCTTCATCTATCGCCGCACGCACGGCTTCGATATCGAGCTCGGCGTCGCTCGCGACGGTCACGGGCGAATCGCCGCCTTCGACTAGATCGATCTCGACGCTCGCAACACCGTCGATCTCGCTGATCTCCTCGGTAACTGCGTTCACGCAATGACCGCAGGTCATGCCGCGGACGGTGTAGGTGGTGCTGGTCATGGTGACTCCTAGCTCTTCACGAGACGCGCAACGGCGTCAGAGGCTTCCTTGATCTTTTCGTCGGCCACATCCCCGCCTTCGACGAGTGCATGTGCAACGCAGTGCCCGAGATGATCCTCGAGGAGGAGGAGGGCAACGGACTGCAGGGCCTTCGTGGTAGCCGAGACCTGGGTAAGGACGTCGATGCAGTACGTGTCCTCTTCGACCATCCGTTGCAGCCCCCGCACCTGGCCCTCGACCCGCTTGAGTCGCTTCACCAAGGCGTCCTTATCGGCCTCGTAACCAGGCACCGCTCCTCCTAGAGTGATATACCCCCCTAGGGTATAGGGCTAATCGCAGACGAGGTCGCTCGGGGGCACCTTGCCAGCCAGCAGATAGGCGTCGACGGCGTCGTCGACGCACGTCGAACCCTCCCGGTAGGCCGTGTGGTTGACAGCATCCCACGTGACCAGATGACCGTCCTCGAGCGATTGCGCCAGAGCCAACCCCCACGAGTGCGGCGTGGCCGAATCTCCCGTAGTGGAGACGACCAAGATCGGCGGCGCGCCTGCCGCTCTCGTGGGTGAATCGCTACCAGTCGATGCCGCTGGCCAGTCCGCACGCACGAGCAGACCCCACGCCAACGCCTCACCGAAGGTTGGGGCTTCCATCTGCCAATCGTCAACCAGTTGCATCACGCGTGCTTCGTCCCCGTCAAAAGGCCGATCCGCGCAGGAGACGGCATAGAAGGAATCCGTTGAGTTGTCCAGGTAGCGGCCATCGACCGAGCGGCTCGTGCGCTCGTCTACCAACGCGAGCAACGCGGTCCCATCGCGATTATCAACTGCTTGCTTGAGAGCATCACGGAGCCTTGGGTAGTCACCGTCGGGGAAGTACAGGAAGGAGATCACTGCGTAATTACCGAGCGACTCGGTGAGTTCCCGGCCATCAGCGGTAGGCAGGGGTTCGGTGTCCAGATCTGCCAGGAAGGCGCGCAGTTGCGTCGCAACATCTGCGGCGTCACCATCGAAAGGACACGAGCCCGATACGGCGCATTCCTGCGCAAAGTGCTCGAAGGCTGATTCGAATGCCACCGCCTGGCCGAAGGTGACCTCCTCTTGACTGAGGTGAGTCGGAAGCACACCGTCGAGAACCATGCGCCCCACCGTTTCGGGAAAGAGTTCGGCGTACGTTGCGCCGAGCGCCGTCCCGTAGGACTTTCCGATGTAGTTCAAGACGGGTTCGCCCAGCGCCGCGCGCGCGATGTCCATGTCGCGAGCCACGGACACCGTGTCCATGTACTTCCACAGTTCGGAAGCCTCCGCCTCGCAGGCTTCAGCTACATAGGAGGAGTCTTCGACGATCTCTCGGCCTTCCTCGACAGTGTCTGGCGTTCCGTCAGCCGCGAAAATCGCATCGATCTCGGCATCGCTCAGGCATCGCACCGGTTCGCTCTTGCCGACGCCCCGCGGATCGACACCGACGATGTCGAACGATTCACGGATCGCGGGTGAGACCACGATGTCCGCGGCCTTGGCGTAATCGAAGGCACTGCCTCCCGGGCCGCCGGGATTCAAGAAGACCGCTCCGATCGATTCCCCGGTCGCGGGGATTTTCGTGAGTGCGAGTTCGACGGTCTTCCCATCGGGTTCGTCGTAGTCCATCGGCACCTGAACCTTGGTGCACTCCGCTCCCCCGCACTCTCGCCAATCGAGTTCTTGCCCATAGAACCCGGCGAGTGGATCAACCTCAGGAGACGGTGAGTCCTCAGTTGGCGTGGGTTCCGGTATCGGCGGAGGCACCGCCTGGGGGGTACTCGAGCACCCGGCGATGAGCAGGCCCGCGATGAGCAGGCCACCCAGAGATCTCCCAGCGTGCATGGCACCCACGGTAACCCGGCACGTACCCTGATCTTGTGGGCCGAAGCAAGAAGGACTCCGCGGATCTCTCCGCGTCGATCGACGCTGCGGTGCAAAAAGGCCTAGATCTCGTCGATGTCTTTCGTGGGGCGCCGGCTGGGCGCCGGGAACTCGAGCGCCAGGCAAGACAGAGTGCTCGACAAGCACGGCATGTCCAGCGAGCCTACGCGGCGCGCAAGGCCCAGGCCCAGGCGCTGACTATCGGCGGCACGGCGGTCAGTGCGTCGACCGGGACGGTCGGGATCATCGACCTGCTCGCCACCAGCACTGGTGATGTCGCCTGGTTCGCGGTCTCGGCCATCGGCGCGGTTGCCGCGGTCATCGGTGCGCGGGCCTGGCGTCGACTCCTGCCTCCGACCCCTGTCCCCACGATCGAGACGGCACCCGCCCTTCTTCGTCGGGGCGCAATCGGACACGAATCGGTCGCGCGGTACACAGCGGTGCGTGTACAAACCGTTCA
Organism: Actinomycetes bacterium; assembly: GCA_965662415.1. Classification (GTDB taxonomy): domain Bacteria; phylum Actinomycetota; class Actinomycetes; order S36-B12; family S36-B12; genus S36-B12. Next base: position 5,495 of record CBFIHB010000001.1, read on the forward strand.
GGTGATTCGCGCGATCGAACCCCTGCATGCAGATGCAGCCACCGAGATCCGCTCCGCGGACTCCCAAGCCGCCCCCGCGCTGAACGCACTAGCCGAGCGGCTACGAGTGCTCGACGAAATGTCACGCAAGATGCCTGGAAGTGCCGCGGCCGATTCCGCCCGGGAGTCAGCGCGGGCGGTAACCGAACAACTCGATCGAGGCTCGGCCGGATACGACGTTCTCTTGGCAGCGGCTGCTCGGTTGCTCGCCGAACCGAGTCTGGCGCGTCCGGTGCCTGAAGTTCTCGAGCCGGCATCCTCGGCGTTAATCGCCTACGCGCACGGGCTACGTACCGCCTCGCAGATCTGAGTCACTGCTTCTTCACGCCGTAGCTCGGACGGCCGGATCCTTCAACTGCACCATCGCGGCCTCGAGCACGGTGCGTGGGCTGCCGCCAGCGAAAAGCACGATGCGTTCGTGCTCCAAGGCCTCGAGCCGTCTGACCGTTTGCTCCTGTGTTGACGCATCCGCGATCTGCTCCACCTGGGCGCGCATTTCCTCGTTGATCAAGTCGACGTCCGCCCCCACCTGAACGGTGAAGACGTCCCGGAACAAGCCGATCAGATCCACGAGGGCACGGTCGACCTCATCGGTGATGAGGCGTCGTCGGCGTCGTTTATGTTCTTTGGCGATGATCTTGGCCTCATGATCGTGGGACCGTTTGAGCGCACCGGAAAGGCGCGTGACCCCCTCGGCGTAGTAACGCGATCTAAGTTCGGCGATCTCTTCGTCATCGAGGTGATCCGCTCGGGCCTCAGCGACCGCACTAGCCGCATCGAACACCTCACCAGCTGCCGAGACGCAGGCCGCAAGGTCACGCAATCCCATCGGTGCACGCAGATACTGCTGGCGTCGTTCCCGGGTGCTGGGATCAGTTGCTAGCGCGCGAGCACGGCCGATATGTCCTTGCGAGGCACGCGCAGCGAAAGTGGCGATGGTTGCGTCGACTCCACACGATTCGACCAGCATCGCACTGATGTCCTCGGTGCTGGGGGTACGAAGACCCACCTGGCGGGTGCGCGAGGAGATCGTCGGCAGGACGTCTTCCACACTGGGTGCGCAAAGCACCCAAACGGTGTGGGGAGTGGGTTCCTCGAGAGACTTCAGCAGGTGGTTCGCCGCGTGATCGTTGAGTCGGTCTGCGTCCTCGATCACGATCACTCGCCACATCGCACTCATCGGAGATTGCGCTGCCATGGATATGAGTGGCTCTACGTGCTCGAGCAAGATGTCCGACCCCTCGGGGATCACCACGTGGACATCCGGGTGACCGCCGTGATCGGCGGTCCGACAAGCCTGGCAATGCCCGCAGCCAGATTCCTCGCAGACCAATGCCGAGGCAAAAGTGGTGGCCGCTCGGGACCGTCCCGATCCCGGTGGACCGGTGATCAGCCAGGCGTGAGACATCCCCGGTCCGGGTTCACCACGAGTGATCGCTTCGGCATCCCGGACAGCGGCAGTGAGGACCTCGACCGCATCGTCTTGGCCGATCAACCCGGACCACAGCACCGGGATGCTCATTGCCGAGCCTTGAGAAGTTCAGTTACCCGCGCTCGGATGGTCGCGGCGATCGTGTCCTTCGAGTCAGTCGCATCAAGCACGAGGTAGCGCTGCGCGTCATCTCGCGCGATGTCGAGGAAGGCTTGCCGTACGCGTCGGTGGTAATCGATTGGCTCAGACTCCAAGCGATCGGGGCGCTCCACCCGCGAGAGCCCGACCTGCGGATCGATATCGAGCACCACAGTGAGATCGGGGACGAGTTCGCGGGTTGCCCACAGACTCAGATCGCGCACGTACTCAGCTCCGAGATCACGTCCAATTCCCTGGTAGGCGACCGAGGAATCGATATACCGATCGCACACGACAACGGTTCCTGAGTCGAGTGCGGGTCTGATCACTCGCTCCACGTGCTCTCCGCGGGCGGCGGCGAACAGCAGTGCTTCGGCGCGGGGATCGAGCCCGGAGTACTCGTTGCCGAGTAGAACTGCGCGGATGGCTTCACCGGCCGGAGTACCGCCTGGTTCGCGGGTCCGCAGGACGCTGCATCCCTCAGCGGTGAGCCACTCCGCGAGCAACGCCTCCTGGGTGGACTTACCCGCGCCCTCACCACCCTCGAAGGCGATGAACGCTGCACCCATGGCTACTTCGTGCTCCCGGCGGTCGCCTTCTTCGCAGGCTTCTTGGTCGACTTCTTGGTGGCCTTCCTGGTCGACTTTCGAGCCGTCTTCTTGGCCGGCCCGCGCGCCTTGCGTTCAGCAATGAGGTCGCTGGCTCGTTCGATGCTGACGGTCATCGGATCATCGACCACGCGCAAGGTCGCGTTTGTCTCGCCGTCGGTCACGTACGGGCCGAAGCGCCCCTCCCGTACGACGATCATCTTGCCGGTGGTCGGATCGGCGCCCACTTCGCGCAGCGGTGCTGCCGCTTGACCCCGTCCGCGGCGCTGCTTGGGCTGCGCGAACAGTGCGAGAGCCTGCTCCAACGTGACCGAGAAGATCTGATCCTCACTGTCAAGGGAACGCGAATCAGTGCCCTTGGTGAGGTACGGGCCGTACCTGCCGTTTTGCGCCTTGATCTCCTCGCCATCGGCCGGATCGACACCGACGATGCGGGGCAAGCTGAGCAGTTTGAGAGCGTCCTCGAAAGTCACCTGGCTGGGCTTCATGTCGCTCAACAAAGACTGGGTGCGCGGCTTGGCGGACTTTGGGGCGTCGCCGGGCAATTCCTCAAGGACGTACGGGCCGTACCGGCCGGACTTCACCACAACGGTGAGCCCGGTTTCCGGGTTGGTGCCCAACTCCCGATCACCCGAGGGTTCGGCAAGCAATTCCTCGGCCTGAGCAGCATTCAGTTCATCGGGTGCCAGCCCGACGGGGATGTTGGCGCGCTCCTCACCCCGCTCGACGTACGCGCCGTAACGACCGACTCGCAGTGATGCGTCGCTGTCCTTGATGGGGAAGGTGGCGATCCCGCGGGCATCAATCGATCCCAGATCCTCCGTGAGCACCTTGACGCCAGGGAAATCACCATTGACGCTCGTGCCGCCGCGCCAAAAGGCTTCGAGCTGCTGTACGCGATCAATCTCCCCACCGGCAATCATGTCCAGCACGTTCTCCATGTTCGCCGTGAAGTCGTAATCGATCAGTGCCGAGAAGTGCTCCTCGAGAAGGCGGATCACCGCGAAGGCGGTGAAACTCGGGACCAGCGCCGAGCCCTTCTTCCATACGTATCCGCGATCCAAGATGGTGGACATGATGGAGGCATAGGTGGATGGGCGTCCGATGCCGAGTTCCTCGAGTTTGGCCACAAGTGAGGCTTCGTTGTAGCGCGCCGGTGATTTAGTCGAATGCCCTTCGGCCGTCATCGATTCAACGGTGACGCTCTGACCCTCCGCCAATTCAGGAAGCTCACGATCGTTGTCGTCGTTGTTAACATCCTTGAGGGCTGCCATGAAGCCCGGGAACGTGACGACGGTTCCCGAAGCGGTGAACTCGACTGCCCGACCATCGCTCGCCTCCGCCGACAACTTGACGGTTGTAGTGGCGGTTTGCGCATTGACCATCTGCGAGGCGACGGTGCGCTTCCAAATGAGGTCGTACAAGGCGAACTCATCACCGACAAGCTCGCCGGCGACCGCTGCCGGAGTGCGGAAGGCATCTCCGGAGGGCCGGATCGCCTCGTGCGCTTCTTGGGCGTTCTTCACCTTACGGTCGTAGCGACGCGGTTGATCGGGAACGTAGTCCGCTCCGTACAACTCACGAGCCTGGGTGCGAGCAGCGGTGAGCGCCTGCTCGGACAAGGTGGTGGAGTCGGTTCGCATGTAGGTGATGTAGCCGTTCTCGTATAAGGACTGCGCGACTCGCATCGTGCGCTGCGCACCCCATCGCAATCGGCTCGAGGCTTCCTGCTGCAGCGTCGAAGTCATGAACGGTGCCTTGGGCTTCTTCGAAGCGGGCTTTTGCGCGATCGATTCGACAGTGAAGGCCTTGTCGGCAAGGGCTGCCACCAGGTTCTGGGCGCCGGTCTCATCCAGGTGCACCGCGCCGTCTCGGGTCAATTGGCCGTCGTCGTTGAAGTCGGCACCGGTTGCAACGCGCTGGCCGTCGATTCCGGTAAGTCGGCCCGGGAAGGGGCCGGGCAGGAACTCACCATCGATACCCCAGTACTCGGCCGGAGTGAAGGCGATGCGCTCGCGCTCCTTGTCGACCACCAAGCGCACGGCCACCGACTGAACGCGCCCAGCTGACTTCGCTTCCCGACCGATCTTCTTCCACAGCACCTCGGACACGGGATAGCCGTAGAGGCGGTCGACTACGCGCCGGGTCTCCTGCGCATCGACCAGTCGCATGTCGAGTTCACGTGGATGCTCGACGGCTTCACGGATCGCCTCCGGGGTGATCTCGTTGAAGACCATGCGCTTGACCGGGACCTTGGGCTTAAGCACTTCGAGCAGGTGCCAGGAGATTGCCTCGCCTTCGCGGTCCTCGTCCGTGGCGAGCAGGAGTTCGTCGGCGTCTTTGAGTGCCGCCTTCAATTCCTTGATCGTCGCCTTCTTGGAATCGTGGATGACGTAGTGAGGTTGAAAGGCGTCGTCGACGTTGACGGCGAGCTTGGCCCAGGGCTTCTTGCGGTGCTCGGCGGGGATCTCCGAAGCCTTGGAGGCCAAGTCCCGGACGTGCCCAACTGAGGCCAACACCGTGTAGTGCTCGCCGAGGTAGCCGGCGATCTTCTTGGCCTTGGCTGGCGATTCGACGATCACCAACGTGTTGTCCGGCACTTATCCGTCCTTCCGATCCAGCGTTGCCTTGTTCGAGGGCAACGGAGTCTGACGGTAGGACACCAAGGCGTGTCAACTCCGCACCGCCCCCGGAAAGCCGACCGCCCGGGGCATTCCCCTATGGGGAATGAGGCACCCGGGCGGTCGTCCGAAATCCGGAAATGCGGTGTCTAGGCGTTGGCGCTCTCCTGGTCGCCGACCGCGATCGGACGGCGCTTGGAGATGACCACGGCGACGATGACCACGGCTGCCGCGGCGATCGCAATGCCCCAGCGGACGGCCGTGTTGGCACCATCGCCGATGCTCAAGGTCACAACCGCAGGCGCAACGAGCAGCGCCACCAGGTTCATCACCTTGATCAGCGGGTTGATGGCCGGGCCGGCGGTGTCCTTGAACGGGTCACCGACGGTGTCACCGATCACTGTTGCCGAGTGGGCCTCGGAGTTCTTGCCGCCGAAGTGTCCATCCTCGACGAACTTCTTGGCGTTATCCCAGGCGCCACCGGAGTTGGACAAGAACACGGCCATCAGCACGCCCGTGGCAATGGTGCCCGCGAGGTAGGCGCCCAGGGCACCGACGCCGAGGCCGAAGCCCACAGCGATCGGGGTGAGCACCGCCAGCAAGCCGGGGGTGACAAGCTCACGCAGTGAATCGCGGGTGACGATGTCCACCACGCGGCCGTACTCGGGCTTGGTGGTGCCCTCCATGATTCCGGGTATCTCGCGGAACTGACGACGCACCTCGAAGATGACTGCACCGGCTGCGCGCGAGACGGCGTTGATGGCCAGCCCCGAGAAGAGGAAGACCACAGCGGCACCGATGACGAGGCCAACCAGGTTCGAGGGATTGGCGACGTCGAGCACGCCGTAGTACTGGATGTTTTCGCCGATCTCGCCGATTGACCCACCGATTGCAGCCGAGGTCTTTTCCGCAGCGCCGAACACGGCTTCGCGGAAGGCACCGAACAGCGCTGTTGCCGCAAGGACTGCGGTGGCGATCGCGATGCCCTTGGTGATGGCCTTCGTGGAGTTGCCAACGGCGTCCAGCTTGGTGAGCACCTCGGCGCCCTCGCCATCGACATCGCCGGACATCTCAGCGATGCCCTGCGCGTTGTCCGAGACCGGACCGAAGGTGTCCATGGAGACGATGACACCCACTGTGGTGAGCAGGCCGGTTCCGGCCAGGGCGATTGCGAACAGGCTCAACAGGATCGTGCCCGCGCCCAGCAAGAACGCGCCGTACACGGCGGCGCCGATAACCAAGGCGGTGTAGACGGCCGACTCCAGACCCAGGGAGATGCCGGACAAGATGACCGTCGCGGGTCCGGTGAGCGACGTCTTTGCGACGTCGTCGACCGGGCGTCGGTTGGTCTCGGTGAAGTACGCGGTGAGTTGCTGGATGACCGCGGCGAGCAAGATGCCGATGAACACCGCTCCGATCACGAACCACTGCGGGCTCAAGGAATCGCCTACCTCGGTAGCAGCGATGCCCCCGAGACTCTCGATTTCGCTCCAACTGCTCGGCACCCACACGAAAACGGCGGCGATGACGAGAATCGCGGAAATAACGGCGGAGATGAAGAACCCGCGGTTGATCGAGGACATGCCCGAGCGGTCCGTGGGCCGCGGGGAGACGGTGAAGATGCCGATCACGGCGGTGATCACTCCGATAGCCGGGATGATCAACGGCAGCACCAGGCCGAGTTCGCCGAAGGCCGCGCTGCCGAGGATGAGTGCGGCGACGAGGACAACGGCGTAGGACTCGAACAGGTCCGCTGCCATGCCAGCGCAGTCGCCGACGTTGTCGCCGACGGTATCCGCGATGGTCGCGGCGTTGCGCGGATCGTCTTCCGGGATGTTCTGCTCGACCTTGCCAACGAGGTCCGCGCCGACATCCGCCGCCTTGGTGAAGATGCCGCCACCGACACGCATGAACATGGCGAGGAGCGCTGCACCGAAGCCGAAGCCTTCTAGGACCTTGGGGGCCTCGCCCGCGTAGACGAGGACCACAAGCGCGGCGCCGAACAGACCCAGGCCGACAGTGAACATGCCGGCTACACCGCCGGTGCGGAAAGCAATCCGCATCGCTCGCTGCTCACCGGACTCCTTGGCCGCGGCCGCAACGCGCACATTGCCTCGGACCGCGAGCCACATGCCCATGTAGCCGGTGATGCCGGAGAAGACCGCGCCTACCAGGAAGAAGATGCTGCGCCCGATCCGCTCGCTATTGGTCTCCGCAGGAAGTAGGAATAGTAGGAAGAAGACGACAACCGCGAAGATCGACAGCGTCTTGAACTGGCGGTTCAAGTAGGCGGCGGCGCCCTCCTGGACGGCGGCACCGATCTCCTTCATCCGCTCCGTGCCTTCGCTGGCGGCAAGGACTTCGCGCACGAGGACCCCGGCTACCGCGAGGGCAGCAAGGGCGATGACGGCAACTATCACCACGAGAACGACGTTGTTCCCGGTCAACTCGATCATGTTTCTCCTAGGTCTCGGCAGCGGCCGGACCAATGCCCCGTACTCGACCTAGCATCGGCGCCCGCCTCGCGATCCGGCGCAGTCTACGCAAGTCAGCACGGTGAGGGTGTTCGGGTTACGCACTTACCTGCGCGCCCCTAAGTGGCGTGCGCCACACCTTCGGAAGCGGTCACGACCCCAGCCGCTAGTCGAGAGCCTCTGCGAGCGTCTCGTGGAGTGGAATGAGCGCATCCAATCCGGTGAGGGTGAACACCTTCTTTACCCGTGGCGAGGTGATGACCAGTGCGAGCGATCCGTCCGATTCGCGCAGATGCTTCAAGGCCGTGACGAATACCCCCAGGCCCGTGGAGTCCAAGAAGGTGACCTCGGTCAGATCGACCACGATTCGCGCGCCGGGTTCGGTCACCTCACGGAGAGTCTCGCTCAGTGCGGGTGCAGCATGGGCATCGATTTCACCGCTGACGCTGATCACGGCGACGCCGTCACGTACTTCCCTGTCGATACCGAAGGACCCAGCTGCGTTCACAGCAGCACTGTGGCACACCTGAGCCGCACAATGAGCCAGTGTCCGTGAACTCGCCAGCTCTCGCTGCGCTCGCCGCCTGGCAAGAACAGCGTCCGGAGTCGATCGCCGAAGTGCTTTCGATACCCGCCCGACAGGGTGAGACGACCTCATGGCCTTCGTGGATCCCTGACGAGGCGGTAGATCGATGGGTAAGCAGGGGTATCGATCGCCCCTGGCTCCACCAGACGGTGGCAGCCGAGTACGCGCGCGGCGGACAGCACGTGGCGTTGGCGACCGGCACGGCTTCCGGCAAATCGCTTGCCTTCGCGATGCCCATCGTCGCGGCAATCACGGAGGGTGGATCCTCGCCGTTGGCTGATCCGTGCGCGCTGTACCTGGCACCGACGAAGGCCCTGGCCGGCGACCAGCTTCGTTCGTGGCGGGAGCAGGAGCTGCCCGGGGTCCGCGCAGCGATAGTCGACGGGGACACCGATCGGGATGATCGCGCTTGGGCCCGCAAGCACGCGAATGTGGTGCTCACGAATCCGGACATGCTGCATTACTCGTTGCTGCCCGGACACGAACGTTGGTCGCGGCTGCTGCGCAACCTGCACTTCATCGTGATCGACGAAGCGCACGCCTATCGAGGGGTGTTCGGCGCACACGTCGCGTGGGTGATTCGCAGGCTTCGACGTCTGGCCGACCACTACCGCAGTTCGCCAATCGTCATCGCAGCATCGGCTACCACTGGATCCCCTGAGCGTTCTATCGCCAACCTGATCGGTGCTCCGATCGTCGCGGTCACGGCCGATTCCTCACCTTCACCCGAACGCACGGTGGTGCTTTGGCAACCGTCGCCAACTCCGGAAATCCCAGAACCGTCGGCAGCGCGCGATGCAGCCTTCCTCACTTCCTCCGCGGTGGCGTCGGGCAGTCAAGTCCTTACTTTCCTTCGAAGTCGGCGGGCTACGGAGTACGTGGCTGATCTGGTGCGTCGACAAACCAATGACGACGAATCCAGCATCGCCGCTTACCGAGGCGGCTATCTCGCCGAGGAGCGCCGGGAACTGGAATCGGGGCTGAGATCGGGGACTATCCGCGCTCTGGCCACCACCAACGCTTTGGAATTGGGTATCGACATCGCGGGAGTGGACATCGTCATCACCACCGGCTGGCCGGGGACCCGGGCCTCTTTGTGGCAGCAGTTCGGTCGCGCTGGTCGAGCCGATGCGCCGTGCGCTTCGGTGTTCATCGCTCGCGAAGATCCCTTGGACACCTTCATCATCGAGAACCCCCAAGCACTCACGGATGCACCCATGGAGGAAACGGTCTTCGACACCACGAACCCGCACATCCTCAGACCGCATCTGTGTGCGGCTGCCGCCGAGTTGCCAATAACCGACCTCACTGGCGGATGGTTCCCCGATACGACCGAGAGTGTGCTTGGTGAACTGACAGATACCGGGCTGCTGCGCCAACGCCCGAACGGCTGGTACTGGACGTCGACCAGCCGGGCACACGATCTGACCGATCTGCGCGGCACCGGGGAGACCGTGCGCATCGTCGAAGCAGGCACCGGCCGTCTGCTGGGAACGATCGACGCAGCCGCATCGCATCGCCATGTCCACGACGGCGCGGTCTACGTGCATCAAGGGGTGACCCATATTGTGGATCGACTCGATCTAGCCGATTCGGTGGCGATCGTGACGCAAGAGAATGTCGACTACACGACATTCGCTCGCGACATCAGCGACATCCGTATCACTTCGATCGAACGTGTGTGGCCTGGTCCGGGTGTCACTATGCATACGGGCACCGTGGAGGTCAGCTCGCAAACGGTCGGCTATGAGCGCCGCGGGCTCGATGGAACAGCCCTAGGAGTGATCGAGTTGGACCTGCCACCGAGAGTGCTCACCACGCAGGCGGTGTGGTGGACTCTCGACTCAGACTTGATCGAGCGCTCCGGTCTGGACGATCTCGCCGGTGCGGTCCACGCAGCCGAGCACGCAGCGATCGGCCTGCTTCCCTTGTTCGCATCGTGCGACCGCTGGGATATCGGCGGGGTGTCGACCGAACACCATCCCGATACCAGTGCAACCACGATATTCGTCTACGACGGAGTCCCCGGGGGTGCTGGCTTCACAGCTAGGGGCGCACAGGTGTCGATGGACTGGATCGGTGCAACCGCCGCAGCAGTTCGAGGTTGCCGATGCGAAAACGGCTGCCCCGGGTGCATCCAATCTCCTAAGTGCGGCAACGGCAATGATCCGCTGGACAAGAAGGGAGCCATCACCGTGCTCGAGGCGATCCACACGGCAGCATCCACGCGACCCACTACCGACGATCAGTAACCGGCTCGTGCGCTCGCTTTGATGACGTCCGCGGTGCTCCACCTCGACAACGTGGTTGGGCTGGGGAGCGCGACCTCGACTGTCACATCTATCTCGTGCCACACACAACCATTCAGCTGCGCGCCATAGGAATCGGCGATCGAAGCAGCTGCCGCGCAACTTCCCTGCCGCGCCGCGGCCACTGCTGCGAGATCGGCCACCATGGAAGCCTGTGCGTGGGTACCGACCCAGTGAGCAGTGGCTGTCGTCGCAGCGATGAAGGTCACAAGTCCGGTAAGGATCGCCAGCGCGAAGACAGTGGCGAACCCGTCCTCGGATTTCATCCTTCTCATGGACCTACTCCCGTCTCCCACGGGACGAGCGCCTGCCGCTGCATAGGGACTGCAAGTCCCGACAGCAACGGACCGAGCAAAGTGACTTCGCGGCGCACCGTCACCGTCACACCCTGGGGGGAGGGCGCGACGGTGACGGTGGTTCGCGGATGCGCCGTCTCGACGGACATGCGCACCGCATCCGGCGGGACACCACGGGCAATGTCCCGCGCGGCTGTGTGAACGGCGTCTTGCAGACCTAGCGCTGAAAGCGCCACAAAGACCATCGACATTGCGATGAGCGCGACCACAGCAATGATCGGAATGGCGAAGGCGCTCTCTGCGATCACGTAACCGCGATCGGAACGAGGTCCACGCTTCACGATCTGCAATTCCGGCCGTGTCATGGGATCGGCGATTCCGTCGATCAGGCGCCGAGCATTGCCGAGAAGGCGCCTTGCACCACGGTCCAAATCAAATCCCGGACAGCCTCGCTCGTCAGCAACTTGATGAGCACGCCGCCCAGTCCAGCGACGGCAACGGTGCCTACTGCGTACTCGGCAGTAGTGAGACCTTGATCGTCCTTCAACCGACCTAGCACACCGGTGTCGGTCTTCACCTCTTCTTCGATAACTGTGGTGGACATGTTCCCTACCTCTTTCGTTTCGCGGCGGCTATCGACCCTCGAAGCGCCCGACATAACGCTCGCTGTTCTCAAGAACAAGCGGCAGGGGTCGGTTGGAGCCTGGGGGAACGCCGCACGCCACCTGTGGACGACGGACCGAGCGATCACCCTCGCTAGGACAAGAGCGCTGTCGCGAAGCCGGCGATAACCGGCACCACTCCGACCAGAAGAAACGCTGGTAAGAAGCACAGAGCTAATGGCGCAACCGCACGCACTCCGGCTGAGCGCGCGGCAACCTCCACCTGTGCACGATGCGCGTGACGCATGTCGACCGCTGCGGCATCCAAGACGATGCTGATCGTCGCCCCGGTCTGCGCGGACCGAATCACGGCACTGGCGATCGGCGCCAGGGCTTCATCATCGAGCAACGGCGCCCAGGCAAGCGTCTGCGGTGCACCCAAGGCGACGGAGGCGCGAACCGCTTCCAATCGCGATTTCAGTGGTTCGTCGACCGTCGCACTGACCACTGTCAAGGCATCGTGCACACTCGCTCCAGCTGAAATCGCCGCGCTCATCAGATCCGCTAAGACTGGCGCCTGCGCTGACAAGCCAAGGCGCGTTCGCTCTCGTTGAGCGCGGGTGCGACGTGCTTGCGCTGGGGAGATGCTGTCGGTGTGTGCTCGACCGTTGCTTCGGAGCAGAGCGTGAAGTCGGCTTGCCGCTCGGGAGCCGAGGAATACCCATACCGACGCGGCTACGAAGCAGGCAGCAAGAAGCCCCATGACACCTCACCCTTGATTTAATGCCTGATCCACACGCCCGACTATGTGGCGAGACCACACCACCCCGATCCCGGTGAGTCCGGCTGCAGTAGCGAGCACGCTGGCTCCGATCGGTGAGCCGAAGAACCATCCGATCGGATCAGCGCCGAGGAGATAGCCCAGGGTGATCCCGATGACCGGAAGCAGACTCAGCATGCGAGATGTAGCGCGCGGGGCCGCCAACTCACTACTCAGAACGTCTCTGAGTTCGAATTGAGCTTGGACCGAAAGGGAGAGCCGATCTATCGAGGACGCCAGACCGGAACCATGCGCGACCCCGACGCTCCAACATGCTGCGAGCTGGCGAAGTTGCTGAGCGAGTTTGGGGTTGTCTCGGGCATCCTGACGAAGTCCGCTTTCCACAGCTTCTCCGAAGTGCGAGGCCGCAAGTGCCCGTGGCCATAACGGTGGCTCCCCGGCCGAGCGTTCGAGTGCGGTCACCGGTGTGCTGCCGGAAGCCAACTCCGCAGCCAGCGCCCGCAGTCCTTGCACGAATCGTCGTTGTGGCTCAGATCGCCGGTCCCGCCAACCTCGGACCGACAGCCACGTTCGAAGATCGAAATCCTGAGTCCCGCCCGTACCGCCCAAGGCCCGCATCCGCATAGATCCAGCACTAGGGACCACATGCCACACGGCTAGCGCCACGGCACCCGCGGCGAGAAACTCGATCAACACGCGCTGCGACTCGAAGACGTACTCCCGAGCAGCCCGGTCAAGGGTTCGGTCACCACGAATCCATTGCGTTCCACGAGCCCATGTATTCCCTCGACTAGACGGGCACCCCCCGGACCGCGCGCGATATGCACGACTGCGTCGACAGCGGATGCGAGCAATGCATGCACTGCCGAACGATCCACGCCCGCGGTCAATCCCAGAGCCTCGATGCGCGCTGGCAGATCCTGGGGCGAATTCGCGTGCACGGTGCCACACCCACCTTCGTGCCCGGTGTTCAACGCCATGAGCAAATCGATCACCTCCGGGCCTCGCACCTCCCCGACCACAACGCGATCGGGCCGCATCCGTAGGGACTGACGAACCAGATCACGCATCGTGACCTGACCGGCGCCTTCCACATTCGCTGGCCGGGATTGCAAACGCACTACATGCGGGTGGCGCGGTTGTAACTCTGCTGTGTCCTCGACCAGCACGATGCGCTCGTTGTGCGGAACGAGCGCGAGCAGCGCCCCGAGGGCAGTCGTCTTTCCCGTGCCCGTGCCACCAGTCACCAAGAAGGAAGCTCTTCTTGCGACCAGATCACGCAACACCGCTGCACTTACTTCGTCGACCGTTCCGCGCTCCTGGAGTTCGTCGAGCGAGAAACCGGTTCGCCTCGGGATCCGGAGCGAAACGCAGGTCCCATCGGTGGATATCGGCGGGATCACGCAGTGCAGGCGTGCACCGTCAGGCAGTCTGGCGTCCACGTACGGGCTGGCCTCATCGAGGCGTCGCCCCGCCCAACTCGCTAATCGCACCGCTATTCGTCGCACGTGATCCTCATCGTGAAACAGCATTCCCCTGCTTTCCAAGCCAGCACCACGATCAGCCCACACCTCACCCGAAGTGGTAACGAGGACATCTGTCACGTCCGGCTCGTTCATCAGGCCTTCGAGAGGTCCGGCACCCACCAATTCCCGGCGAACCTGACCGACCACCCCCATCAGCGCGGCCTCGTCTAGGACCACTCCCTCGCTTCGCAATGCCCGCACCACGTTGGCAGGAGACGCATCCCGACCCTCGCTTAGCAGTCGGGTGCGGACGCGATCGGCTACGCCGACCACGGAATCGGATGCCTCGGTCGCGATCGCGCTCATGCGGCACGCCTGCGTTCGCTGGCACCAAGGATTTCCTCGACTATCGCCAAGCAGGCTGTCGAGTAGGAACGCGGCAGTGCCGGGAGTTCGCCTTCGTCCGATCTCGAAGGCATCGACGGTACGAAAGGCAGCGTCGCTAAGAAATCCGCGCCCAGAGCGTGGGCGATGTCCTCTCCTGCGACCCCCTTGGGGGTGGTTGCCTGCACCAAGACCACCTGCGGGACGCGGGTGCATAACCATTCGTAGCGCCGGGCCGCTGCCGCTGCGGCGCGAACGTGATCGCCCACCACGAGCACCGCCCTCGGCGCGTGCTCGAACACAACGGGAAGCACGTTGTCGTTGGTTAAGGGGCAATCGACCACGACGAAGTCATGCGAGCGCCTCGCCGATGTCAAAACGGCATTCATCGTCTCGGCAGATAACCCGGATTCCTTGCTTCCTCGCGTACAGGACAAAACAGAGACATCGGCAACCTTGGGTAGTGCTGCGTCAAGATGGCCGGCAGGTAGGTGACCGCTCACGTGACGCAAGTCCGTCCACCTCGCGCCATTGGCTTCCTCGGCACCCATAAGCAGATCCATGCCGCCACCCCACGGATCTCCGTCTATAACCAGGGCGCGGGCACCACGCTGACTTGCGACCACCGCGAGATTCGCACTGAACGTCGAAGACCCCACTCCCCCGCTGCCTGCGAATACCGGGAGGACTACACCGTTGCGTACAGGCCCTTCAGCGCATTCACGGAAGGCATCCAGCAACCAGCGTTCACCTTCGGGCAGTTCCACCACGTGTTCAGCGCCGAGCTCGACCGCGAAGCGCCAGACATCCCGCTGAATGCCGGCATCGGCATTGCTCATGGAATCGCCCTGATGGACGACCACCACGCGCGCTCTGCGCCCGGGCACTTCGTCCACGATCGCATCCGATCCGACTATCACCAGCGGAGCACTGAACCAGTGCGCGAAGCCGGAGCCGATATCCGAGGCAACTTGCACCTCGAGTGCGGCGCTGGATGCGAGGCGGACTATCTCGTCGATCAATGGCAAGGACGAGGAGATGAGCAATGGACGGTTCTGGTCGGTCAGTTCTTCCATGACTGCACTCTGCGCTCGTACAGACGCTGCGTGGAAGCCTCAACTTCACAGCTGTGGATGACGGTTATTGCCCTGTGGACGGCCATGTCGAAGTTGCCGGAGGTTCACTTTCGACAGGTACCGTGATGCCATGCGCGGGGCGGCGTTCTTCGATCTGGATAAGACGATCCTGGCCAAATCCAGTTCGTTTGCCTTCGCTCGTCCCTTCTTCAAAGAAGGGCTCATCGGTCGCAGCGACGTTATCCGCAGTGCCTACGCGCAGTTCATGTTCCATGCCTCGGGTGCCGACCATGATCAGATGGAGGCAATGCGGCAGTACATGTCCGATCTGGTCACCGGATGGGAAGTCGAGCGGGTGCAACAAATCGTGGCCGAGACCCTCGACCAGATCGTCGATCCGATGGTCTACGCCGAAGCCGTCGAGTTAATCGAAATGCATCGCGAGGCCGGCCTGGACATCGTGATCATCTCTTCGTCTGGCACAGATGTCGTCGAGCCGATCGGGGAGCGCTTGGGAGCTGATCTCGCGATCGGCACCCAAGTAGCTATCGAAGAGGGTCGGTACACCGGCGAGATCCTTTTCTACGCATACGGAGAAGGCAAGGCGGAGGCGATGCGAACTCTGGCGGCCGAGCGCGGCTCCGACCTCGCTGAATGCTTCGCATATTCCGATTCCCAAACGGATCTGCCAATGCTCGAGGCCGTCGGCTACCCGGTGGCCGTGAACCCCGATGCCGCGCTGCGCGCACTTGCAGCCGAACGTGACTGGCCGATCATCGACTTCGCCAAGCCCGTGGCAATGCGGCGAACCATCGAGCCCCGCCAAGCCGTCGCCGCTAGTGCCGGAGTCGCGCTAGGTGCCGTCGCCCTCGGCATTACCTGGTACGCCCGGCGCCGCAGCCTGCGCACCTAACATTTCCGCTGAAACCTGCAGCAAGCGTCACAAACTTTCGAATTTGCGACGCTACCTGCAGGTCTCAGTGCATCGACGCGTGTAGTCGCCGCGCGAGCGAAGCCGAGCGCAGGTCTCCCATGCCCCAACGAACCACGCGATAGCCGGCCTCACGGATCGCGTCCTCCCGCCGCTTCTCCGCATACAGC
Source organism: Actinomycetes bacterium (assembly GCA_965662415.1). Lineage (GTDB taxonomy): Bacteria > Actinomycetota > Actinomycetes > S36-B12 > S36-B12 > S36-B12. The sequence goes on from CBFIHB010000001.1 coordinate 21,408, forward strand.
GATTCGCGATCGACGTACTTCAAGCGGCCATCTGCCTCGCCGACCAGCAAGAAGTCATCCCAGAGGAAGTCCACCCGCGCAATAAACGCGCCCAGGAGTGAGCGCAGTTCCACCTGCATCCGTGGGAGCGGGATGCCCCGCTCAACGAAATAGGCGAATGACGCCGACTCCAACACACTTTCGCGAACGCCATCCACAAGTTCTGCCGCACGCAGAAGGCGTCGACACCCGCGCCGCCCGCGCCACCGGTCCCTTTGAGCTATCACCGCGGCCACGTCGAACTTCGATAAGCGCGCCCCCGCATCACCGCAGACCAGGGACTGCGCCAGCGACCCGTATCGGGTGATGTCGATCCAACTTCGCAACGCGGAGGCGACGGGCACGCGCCCCTCATCCACTTCACCCTCGAGGAATGCGCGTACTCGAAAATCGACCCCACCGCGGGACCCCGACCAACGCCCGGGGGGAACAGCGAGTTGCACGTTCGTAGGCACCGAAGCCACTGGCACCCCGTGCATCAGCGCGGCGCTGGTGTCGCAGACAACAGTGCCGGGAGTGCGAATCGCCGCCGCCACCGCGCGATGGATGTGCTCGACACGTGCCCGAGCATGCGGGTCAAGGTCGTCGTACGTGCTCTCTCCAGCCGGCAGATAGGCGCCGTGTCCGATCCGTAACCAGGCACCCGATCGCACTCGGTGTCGAACCTGATCACCCGACAGCCCAGCCTCACGTGCATCAGTGATGAGGGCCAAACTCGGGAGCCGGGGATCGGGTTCTGCACGTCGTGGCATGTCCCCGAGCCTGCGTCGCCGAGCGAGCTGAGAGCAACCGACCATCCACAGGCGCACCCAAACCTGCAGCGAGCGTCGCAAGAATCCGAATTTGTGACGCTACCTGCAGGTCTCGGCGTTATCGGCCAGCGGTTAGAGCGGCGCCGCAGCCTGCGCACCTAACCCGATCGCCGAACCGAACCAGCCGAAGTAGGCGGCCATGTCTCCTGTCGCATAGGCACGGATCGCTTTGACGTAAGCGGGCCTGCCTAATTGCAGCATGCCTGTCTCCGGGACCGAGAACAAGGACGGATCCACACCTCGTGCTGCGAGGACCAAACGAACAGCAGCGCGCCCGAGTAGTCCCGATCCCCAGGAGAACGGACGCGCACTGAGCAGCTCGGCATGAACGATGCCGGCAACGGCGAGCGCCGGAGCCTGTTGACCTTCGGCCACCAAGTCCGCCAGCAGCGCCATCCTGCCGGCCGCAGCGGGCGCGCTCGGCGCATCGATCGCCACCCGCAGTGGATCATCGGGAACCTCGACCTCGGTCCGCGGACGTCCGAGTTGGTCTTCAGCTACATGTCCATGGGCGGCCACCGCATGCAACCGGGCGAGGACCTGCAGCGGAGCTTTCCCCCAGGTTTCGACAAGGGCCGGGACCTCGGCCGTGATGGCCTGGGCGGATCCGAGCACCCGGCCCATGGGCGAGTCTTCGACAACCACCACGTCAGCACCATCGATAACCGCGGAATCCCGTGACCCACGTTGCCTCGAGCCACTCGTGAATTCCACGGCCTCCGCGCGTACGTCACGCCGCCACAGCAATGCATCGATCTGCCCACGCGCTTGATCCAAGTCCTCTCGGATGCCCTCGATGGCCATCAACCGATCCACTGCCTGGGCTAGCGCGTCCGTCACGGCCTGCACGCTAGTGGGCAATCCCGGTCACTTCCATCGACGAATCCGTCGCGTCAGGAGCGTTGATTTGGTTAGGTGGAACCACTCGAGGAAAGGACCGCCGTGAGCAACGAGGCTCTGGAGAACCTGCTACACGAGGATCGGGTGTTCCCGCCCTCCGCCGAATTCGCTGCAACCGCCAACGCCACCGGCGCCATGTATGACGAAGCGGCCACGGACAGACTCGGGTTCTGGGCGGAGCAGGCGCGCTACCTGACTTGGGCGACTGACTTCGATCAGGTTCTCGACTGGTCAGATGCCCCCTTCGCGAAATGGTTTGTCGGCGGAACCTTGAACGTTGCCTACAACTGTGTCGACCGGCACGTGGAAAACGGCTTCGGAAACCAAGTCGCGATCCGCTTCGAAGGCGAACCCGGTGATCGACGAGATATCACTTACGCAGAATTGCGGGACGACGTCTCACGTGCGGCCAACGCCCTGATCGAACTGGGCGTTGCCGCCGGAGATCGGGTGGCCATCTACATGCCGATGATCCCCGAGGCGATTGTTGCCATGCTGGCCTGCGCTCGGATCGGAGCTGCGCATTCGGTCGTGTTCGCCGGGTTCAGTTCCGAGGCCCTACGCAGTCGCATCGAAGATGCGCAAGCTGTTCTGGTCATCACTGCGGACGGCCAGAACCGTCGTGGGTCGGCCATGCCGCTCAAGCCCGCCGTCGACGAAGCAGTAGCCGAATCACCTAGCGTGAAGAACGTATTGGTCGTCAAGCGCACCGGCACCGATGTCGACTGGAACGACGGCCTCGACGTGTGGTGGCACGACATCGTCGAACGACAGTCAGCCGACCACACCCCCGAGGCCTTCGATGCTGAGCACCCGCTCTTCATCCTCTACACGTCGGGAACCACCGGAAAGCCGAAGGGGATCTTGCACACCAGCGGTGGCTACCTGACGCAGGCGTCCTTCACCCATCGGAACGTCTTCGATCTCAAGCCCGCTGAGGACGTTTACTGGTGCACCGCCGATATCGGCTGGGTGACCGGACACTCGTACATCGTCTACGGACCGTTGGCCAATCGTGCGACCCAAGTGGTCTACGAAGGAACGCCGGACACCCCTAACAAGGACCGCTGGTGGGACATCGTCGAACGCCACGGAGTAACTCTCTTCTACACAGCACCAACTGCCATCCGTACCTTCATGAAATGGGGCGACGAGCTACCGAAGTCACACGACCTGAGTTCGTTGCGACTTCTCGGATCGGTCGGCGAACCGATCAATCCCGAAGCGTGGATGTGGTACCGCGATGTGATCGGCGGAGGTGACTGTCCGATCGTCGACACCTGGTGGCAGACCGAGACCGGTGCCATCATGATCAGCCCGTTACCCGGCGTAACCGCCTGCAAACCGGGTTCGGCAATGGGTGCATTGCCCGGCATTGGAATGGCGGTCGTGGATGACAAGGCCACGCCGGTGGGCAACGGCGGCGGGGGCTATCTCGTGCTGACTGAGCCCTGGCCGTCCATGCTCCGCGGCATCTGGGGGGATCCGGAACGCTTCAAGGAGACCTACTGGTCACGTTTTCCTGGGATGTACTTCGCCGGGGACGGCGCCAAGCTCGATGACGACGGCGCCATCTGGCTGCTGGGGCGCGTTGACGATGTCATGAACGTCTCCGGACACCGGATCTCCACCACAGAAGTGGAGTCCGCGCTGGTGTCACACGAGGCGGTGGCCGAAGCTGCCGTAGTCGGGGCCGCCGATGAGACCACCGGACAGGGGATCGTCGCCTTCGTGATTCTCCGTGGAGGTGTTCCCGAGGAGACGGCAAAGGGTGAACAGCTCGTCAAGGATCTACGTGATCACGTGGCGAAGGAGATCGGCCCGATTGCCAAGCCTCGCCAGATCATGGTGGTTCCCGAACTGCCCAAGACCCGTTCGGGAAAGATCATGCGTCGGCTCCTGCGCGATGTAGCCGAGCACCGTGACATGGGCGACGTCACCACGTTGGCCGATCCCACCGTCATGAACTTGATCGCCACAGGTTTGGACTCCGGCGGCGATGACGACTAACCCCTGCCGCTAGCCTGATGCGTACTGTCAGCAACCTGACTCGGAGGCGAGATGGCTGACCAACAGAGCCTGGGGACCTTGGTATCCAAGGTCGTACGGGATGCGAAGGCACTGCTGAACGCTCAGGTTGCGCTCACGCGAACCGAGGCGCAAAAGACCGGTCAGCAGGTGGCGGTCGTCTCCGTCTTCGGCATCCTCGCACTGGCGGCTGTGTCCATCGCTGGACTGTTCGGGTTGATCGCCTTGGCTTTCGGCTTCGTCGCTCTTGGACTACCCGAGTGGGCCGGGTTCTTGATCGTGGCCGGCATCTTGATCCTGGCAGCGGTGATCGCTGGCATCGTCGCCAAGGTTCGATCGGGCAAGATCACGGGACTGCACGTCGCACAAGCCGAGTGGCAAGCCACATCGCAGGCGGTATCCGAGGCGGTCGGTCGCCCGGCGATCGGCGACTGACCGAAGCTTGTCCCGCAGTAGCGAGCGCCCGCGCGACCGTCTGGGTCGCCCGTTGGATCACGGGGATTCCCGCGCCTTCCCGACTGTCCCTGATCGTTCGGATCTCGCCGGGCCGCAAGCGTGGGTTGAAGGCATCGAATACGTGGCTCAGGGTCTTCCTTTCCACGCCCACGAGGTGTTCGAGCAGCGATGGAAGTGCTGCCCGGAGACCGAGCGCGATTGCTGGCAAGCTTTGGCGCAGTGGGGAGCAGCAATCACGCAACGCGAACGGGGAAACAGCGTTGGGCAACAGCGTCTGGCCGAGCGGGCCCGCGAGAGATTGATTCGGGCACAACGTGAGTCGGCAATTCCCGACTATGTGGACGCGCAGCGAGTTCTTGACGAACTAGCGCAACTCACATGAGCCGTTGGGTACCGCCGATCTCGCGTCTCCAGCCGCATCGAGTGCCGATCGGATCTCGGCACTCGTCAGCGCGTAGGAAATGTCTTCATCCGTCATACCCGTCGCGAAGACCATTCCGTGCACTTCTCCAAATTCATCGGTAAACGGGCCCCCTGAGTTGCCTTGCTCAACCCGTCCGCGCAACACGTAGACATCGCGCTCGACTCCGGGTTCGCCGTAGATGCTTTCTCCGCGCGCGAGGACCTGTGTGCGAACCCGCACTGGCAAAGCACTGAAACGTTCACCCCTCGGGAAGCCCGCTACCACCGCGGAATCCCCTGCGGACAGCGTCGATCGAGCTAGGCGAACCGGACGAGCTTCTAGTCCCGACGCGCGGACGAGCGCAATATCGGTCTGTGGATCGAAGTACACGACCTCGGCTCGCTTGGAAATCTGTCCGGGACGTACGCGCACGGTGAGGTCTTCAACGCCGGCCACCACATGCGCATTGGTCACCACCAGATCGGGTTCGAGCGCGAAGCCCGATCCGGAGACGAGAACATCGCATCCCGGCGCGACACCGCTGAGCCGAACGCTTGAGTTGCGGATCACCTCCACCGCCCCACGAGCTGCCGCGGCAACCGGGGGCTCGACTTCCTCCCCCGGGACAGGTGCCAAGCCGGCGAACACCCTGGGTACCGCCGTCGTTCCCACGAGATCACGCAATTCGGTAAAGGCAGAGCGGGCGGCATTCGGTAGGGCCCGATCCATCGTCGTCAGGACAGTTGATCCGCTCACCTGGCGGGTCATCTCACTGCGGGGCAGGTAGGTCACGACACTGGCGATGACCCACGCCACGAGTGCGAGGGCCGCCACATTGAGCAGGGCTCCCGCTGAGCTGTCCACGAATCGAACCGGGCGCCATGTGATCGAATCGCGGAGCCTGCGTCCGAGCATGGACAAGAGCGTTTGTCCGATCAGCGCACTGATCAAGATTCCGACGGCTAACGCGACGATCCGCAACGTCTGCGCATCGATGAATCGCTCGACGACAGCGGGTAGCCACAACACCGCCAGCAATCCACCGCCCAAGAACCCGAGGAAGGACAATGCGCCGGCCAGGAAACCCTGACGCCAGCCAACGAGAGCGAAAACGATGATCGCCCCGATCATTAGCCAATCGACGAGGTTCACAACTCGACCTGCATCTCGCGGGTGCTGTCCCATGGAAGGGTCCAGCCGGAACGCTCGAAAAGACCGGAGAGGACTCCAGCGGTGAAGCCCCAGATGAGCATGTCGTGGACTACGAAGCCCGGACCTCGATAGCCGGAAGGGTGGGCAACCGTATAGCGGTTTTCCGGATCCAACAGATCAGTTACGGCAACACGCTCGACCCTGGAAACCTCCGCACGGTCTTGGACCGCGATCTCGTTCGGCTGGCGCCACCACCCCAGCACCGGCGAGACGACGTAATCGCTGACCGGGAGCCAAAGATCCGGCAGCACACCGAAGACCTCAACTCCTTGCGGCTGCACGCCGGTCTCTTCGTGTGCTTCGCGCAGCGCTGTAGCAATGATGTCCTCGTCGGTGTCCTCGAATGCCCCACCGGGGAAGGCAGGCTGTCCGGAGTGGGCCACAGAGCCGCGTGCCCGCTCGATGATGAGTATGTCCGGTCCATCACCGAAAAGGACAAGGACTGCCGCCGACCGACCGATGCCATCACGCGGCAGGAAGTTGGTCAGATCCTCGGTCTTCGCATCTCGCGTAGCTCTCGCTACCGGTTGCAGCCACTCGGGTAATCGCGAGAGGACTGTCTCGTCGACGAAGCCGGTACGTCGCCAACTCATCGTTCGATGCCGAGGTACTCGCGAAGTAGAGCGTTGAAGTACTCAGTGCCCGGCAGGGCGCCATCGTGACGACCGACGATCACCCCGCGTTCATCGACGAAGAACGTGACGGGCGGGCCGGAGATCGCCATCGCCCCGCGGATCGTGCCAGCTTGATCGACAACGGAGGGAAAATCGGCTTCGAAGTCCGCCATCATCTGCAACGCAGAAGAGTCACGGTCCTGGATATCGACCCCGAGAAACTGCACGTCACCACGCAACTCGGAGGCAGCTGCAGCCAGAATCGGCATCTCGGCGATACACGGTGGGCACCATGACGCCCAGACGTTGACCACGAGGGGCTTGCCGCGCAACTTCGACAGATTCACGTCCGGTCCGTAGCCGAGGCAGCGGAATGTGAGGGCCGGTAGCCCGGGAATCGCCGCATCGGCATCGAGATCGCTCGGAGGACAGGGGTCGAGGCCTACTTCGTCGATCAGTGGCAGCAGAGCCGGATCCTTCTCGGTCGTCTCCTGAGTCGAGGGGACCGGCTCCGACGTCTGCTGAGCCTGTGCATCCGATGGACCCGCTTCATTCGCACACGCCGCGCCAAGGACCGCCGTGATCGCAAGTAGGGCTGCCAAGAGCAGTGGGCGTTGCACTCTCATGCCCGACCCTCACTGCGCACCAACCTGGCCGCCTCCTGCCGATCGGTGGGGCCTTCACCGAACGACGGACACCAACGCGCGATCGAACAAGCCCCGCACGCCGGCTTTCGCGAGTGACACACGCGCCGGCCGTGCCACACGACGTAGTGCGAAAGCATCGTGTAGTCCTTCTCCGGGAACAGCAAGGCCACATCTGCCTCGACTTTGTCGGGGTTCTTGTGCTCAGTCCAGCCGAAGCGGCGGGCTAGACGACCGAAGTGGGTGTCCACGGTGATGCCCGGAATGCCGAAGGCATTACCGAGGACGACATTCGCGGTCTTACGACCCACTCCGGGAAGGGTCACGAGTTCTTCGATTTCGGCAGGAACCTCACCGCCGTAGTCATCGCACAGGCGTTGGGCGATTCCTTGGATCGTTTGAGCCTTCTGCCGGAAGAAACCGGTGGGTGTGATGAAGGATTCCAATTCCTGGCGATCAGCACCGGCGTAATCCGCTGCCGAGGGGAAGACAGCAAAGAGGGCGGGGGTCACCTTGTTCACTCGCTGGTCGGTGCATTGGGCGCTCAATACCGTGGCGACCAGAAGTTCCAAAGGCGTGGTGAAGTCGAGTTCGCAGTGGGCATCGGGATAGGTATTCGCCAACGCTCGGAAAATCGCTCGTGCCTGTTCACGAGATCCAGGCCGCATGGCAGTCGACTTATTCCCCACACCCGCAAGGGTAAGCGCCCGCCGAGACCCCGGTGAACACGCGACCCACCCGCTCGAAGCACCGACTGTTTCCCCACTGCATGGACCCTGTCCTATCGGCGGTAACACACCTACGACAGAATGCCGGTACCAGAGGACTGAGGTTCTTGAACGAGAAGGGCAGGTTCGTGGACGACGTTCTGGCCAGCACACCGCTGTTCTCCGCGCTTGATCCGCAGGGTGCAGCCGCATTGCGGTCGTCCCTACAAGAATTCCGCGTGATCAAGGGCCAAGAACTCTTCCACGAAGGCGAACCTGGGGATCACCTCTACTTGATCCTCGAGGGCAAGGTCAAACTCGGCCACGGCTCGCCGGACGGCCGCGAATCCTTGATGGCGGTGCTCGGCCCAGGTGAAATGTTCGGAGAGCTCAGCCTGTTCGATCCCGGACTTCGCACCTCCACCGCAACAGCACTAACCGACGCGATCGTTCTCGGCCTAGGCAACGAGCAACTGATGCCACTGTTGGAAGGGCGGCCTGAAGTCGCAGCCGCACTCCTGCAAGCACTCGCTCGTCGGCTTCGGCGCACGAACGAAGCTATGGCCGATTTGGTGTTCTCCGATGTGCCTGGGCGCGTGGCAAAGGCCTTGATGGAACTCGGTGAGAAGTTCGGAACGCTCACTCCCGAAGGTTTGCTTGTCACACACGACATGACCCAAGAGGAATTGGCTCAACTCGTCGGCGCATCCCGCGAAACGGTCAACAAGGCGCTCGCGGAGTTCGGACACCGCGGCTGGATCAAACTGGAATCCCGTCAGGTGCTGATCATCGATGTCGAGCGACTGGGCAAGCGAGCTCGTTAGTCAAGGCGCTGGCGCACCTATTCGTCTCCTTGGCTCGCAAGGAAATCCAACTGCGCTCGTACCGTCGCTTCGGCAGCTGGCCAGACCTCGCGCGGCACATCCGCATAGACAACTTCGACCACGTCGCGCGCGTTGACTGCTCCTCCTGCGACGGCAGCTCGAACCTGAGACAGCCGCTCGTATCGGTGCGAGATGTAGTACTCGACCACCCGCTGCGGATTACTGATCACCGGGCCGTGCCCCGGCAGCAGCACACTCACATCCGTTTCAGCACAGATTCGACTCAACTCATTCAAACTCGCGAAGTACTCAGCCAAGCGACCGTCGGGATGCGCAACCAGCGACGTTCCTCGACCCAGCACAGTGTCGCCGGTTAGCACGGTTCCATCTACGAGCAGGCACACGCTGTCTGAAGAGTGACCGGGAGTCGCGAGTACCGACATCGCTAAGCCTTCGATGTCGATCACCTCTCCGGATGCCAGCGATTGCGGATCGCGGCTACCAGGGCCGGGGGTGGCATGGCGCGGATCCCATGCCCGTACGTCCACCCCGTGGCGCTTAGCGAACTCCGGGGCTCCAGCGGAGTGGTCTACGTGACCGTGCGTCAAGACGACTCCCGCCACGCGGTGTCCACGTTCCTCAATGCGTTGCTCGATCGCCTCGCGATGCCCACCCGCGAGCGGCCCAGGATCGACAACCACGCACGCCGATTCGCGGTGTCCGACTATCCAGGTGTTGGTGCCGTCCAGCGTCCACGCCGATGCATTGGGGGCCAGCACGCACTCGGTCACGGGTGTGACTTCCCCCCCGGTCCACGGCTCATCACCACCGATGAGGATCCGACCGCTCACAGCAACTCGGCTCCGTCGGTCTCGGCTCGAGCCGGACCTTCGATGCCCGAGGCCAGGACCTCACCGCTTGACGCATCAATCACATCCCACGTGCCGTCTCCACGTAACCGGGGCAACTTGGCGCGGACCTCGCAGCTATCTTCAAAGACCCCGCCAACAAGGCCTTCGAGCACAGCCGAAGTCGGACGCAGCATCGGCAACTCGCCGCGGCCGTGTAATCGCAGGGCCTCGCGGGGTTCTAGCCAGACCATCGCATCCGCCTCGCTCGTACTGAGTTCACCACATTCATCGGTCTCAGCCAAATAGAAGAAGACGTCGTAGCGACGCTCTTCGATTTCGGGCGTTACCCACCTATCGATCAATGTGCAAGTGGTCACGTGAATCGCTACTTCCTCGAGTGTTTCACGCACTGCGCACGCCAGTAGCGGGTCAGGATGTTGGTGATCAACTGCATCAAGTCCGCCTCCGGGAAACACATGCATACCCGGGGCGAAGGCCATCGAGAGTGCTCGCCGCATCAACAAGACTTCGCCATTTCGAATCAGCACCATCGTTGCCGCCGGCCGCGGCTCGGGTGGGACCCAACGGCCGTCTCCGGCTAGCAGCGAGGACTGCCGGGTGCGACGATCCACGGTCAGTCGGAGACCTCGACGATCATTTCCACTTCGACCGGGGCATCCTTCGGCAGCGCGGCGACACCTACTGCCGAGCGCGCATGTACCCCGGCTTCCCCGAAGATCTCGCCCAACAAATCGCTCGTTCCGTTGATGATCGCCGGTTGCCCGGTGAAGTCGGGGGCGCTGGCGACGAATCCGACAACCTTCACCACCTGGGTAACACGATCGATGTCACCAACCACCGACACGATGGCAGCGAGTGCATTGAGTGCACACACCCGCGCGCACTCGATAGCTGTCTCTTGATCGACATCTGCGCCGACCTTGCCCGTGGCGATCAACTCCCCGTCCACGAGTGGTAATTGCCCGGAGGTGTAGACCATGTTCCCCGAGCGCTGTGCGGGGATGTAGGACGCAAGTGGTGCCGCTACCTCGGGCAGGGCAAGGCCCATCTCGATGAGCCTGGTGCTTGTCGCCATATCCATCTACTCCGCTCAGCCTTCGATGGGACGCTTGAGATAGGCGACCATATTCTCGGCATTGGGCCCAGGAACCACCTGGACGAGTTCCCACCCGTCTTGTCCCCAGGTGTCGAGGATCTGCTTGGTGGCGTGGATCAACAGCGGAACGGTCGCGTACTCCCACTTCGTCATGGTCGCCAGCGTATCTGCTGCACCGCGCAACGTCATCGGCTACATGACTAGGTACGTGAATAGGGTGGAGTAGTGAGTGAAGCCCTCTGGCCCGGCGTCAGCCTGCACGTCGTGTCCGGCAAGGGAGGCACCGGAAAGACCACTGTCGCCGCAGCGTTGGCAATGTCTCTAGCTAGGGATGGGCGCCGCACTTTGCTGATGGAGGTCGAGGGTCGTCAGGGCATCGCGCAACTATTCGACGTCCCACCGTTGCCGTACGAGGAGCGCAAGGTGGCGGTCGCACCCGGGGGTGGTGAGGTCTGGGCCCTTGCAGTCGATCCGGAGGATGCCCTCCTGGACTATCTCGAGATCTTCTACAACCTACGGCGGGCCGGATCTGCGTTGCGGCGGATGGGCGCGGTCGATTTCGCAACCACGATCGCCCCCGGCCTGCGCGATGTCCTGCTCACCGGCAAGGCGTGCGAGGTGGTTCGACGTTCGGACAAGGACGCCTCGGATGCCTACGACGCAGTAGTCCTCGATGCACCTCCGACTGGGCGGATCACCCGCTTCTTGAACGTGAACAACGAAGTCTCTGGACTAGCGAAGGTCGGCCCCATCAGGAACCACGCAGATCTGGTGATGGGTGTCATCGCCTCACCTCGCACCGCTGTTCATCTGGTGACCCTCCTCGAGGAGATGCCTGTGCAGGAGACGGTGGACGGAGTTGCCGAACTCCGTGAAGCTGGACTGCCGGTAGGCGGAGTAATCGTGAACATGAACCGCACGCCGGTTCTGACCGATTCGGAGATGGCACTAGCCATTGCCCACGAACTGCCGTTAGCGGAGATCACAGACGTCGTGTCTTCCACAGGGCTGGCAACCAAGGCTCCGATGATCGCCGAAGCACTCATTCGCGAAGGTGATGACCACGCACTGCGAGTAGAACTCGAACGCCGCGAGTTCGCGCGTCTGGAAGACCTCGACGTGCCGATCCTGCGGCTACCGTTCCTCAGCGGCGGAATCGACCTCGCCAGTTTGTACGAACTATCGACCGACCTCACCGAGCAGGGTGTGCGCTGATGGATGCCCCTCACCTGAAGGTCGACGAACTCCTCGATGATCCGGGGGTCTCGATCCTGGTGTGCACCGGCGCAGGCGGTGTGGGTAAGACCACTACCGCTGCGGCCCTGGCATTGCGCGCCGCCGAGCGCGGGCGTCATGTCTGTGTCTTGACGATTGATCCCGCTCGCCGCCTTGCGCAAGCCATGGGCCTGACCGAACTGGACAACAACCCGCGCGAGGTCCCCGGTATTGACGGCTCCGGCTCGCTGCACGCCATGATGCTGGACATGAAGCGCACCTTCGACGAAGTCGTCGAGGCGCATGCCGATCCCGAACGCGCTTCGCAGATTCTCGATAACCCCTTCTACCAAGCGTTGTCGTCGTCCTTTGCCGGGACTCAGGAATACATGGCGATGGAGAAACTCGGTCAGCTGCATGCGGACGCCGAGGCGCCGTGGGACCTCATCATCGTGGACACACCGCCCTCGCGTAGCGCACTGGATTTCTTGGACGCTCCCGCTCGTTTGGGTTCCTTCCTCGATGGTCGCTTCATCCGCATCTTGACCGCCCCGGCGCGCGGCGCGGGGCGAGGCCTCGGTCGACTTGCTGTCGCAGGGTTCGGGATCTTCACCGGGGTGTTGAGCAAAATCCTTGGCGCGCAAGTGCTCGCTGATGTCGGCACGTTCGTCGCCGCGATCGACACCACGTTCGGCGGATTCCGCGAACGGGCTGACGCCACCTTCTCCTTATTGCAACAGCCGAGTACCGCGTTCCTTGTGGTCGCTACCCCGGAGAGCGACGCACTCCGGGAGGCGTCGTACTTCGTGGAACGGCTTCAGCAGGAGGACATGCCACTGGGGGGCTTGATCGTAAACCGGGTGCAGGAAGTCGATCAGGATCTCATGACCGCAGACACCGCGGCGGCTACCGCCGAGCAGTTGGCTGCGACGCGAGGTGAGGATGATCTCACCGCCCGTCTTTTGGATCTGCACGCCGCTCGGCTGCGCATCCGCGAACGCCAGCATCACTTAACCGAACGTTTCAGCGGAGCCCATCCGGGCGTCGCGAGCGCTCAGGTACCCGCGCTCGCAGAAGACGTGCACGATCTCGAGGGCCTACGCGAGGTAGGCGAACTGCTCGCGCTTGGCCGGTCGGTCTAGGAAGCGCGAGTCGGGCTAAGGATCGCGCGGCGCTCGTACTCAGTCTGCGCCGTCTGCAGCAGATTCCTCCACGAGGTTACGTGCGGACGACGACGCAGGAGTGCCCGACGCTCCCGTTCGGTCATGCCACCCCAGACTCCGAACTCAACACGGTTATCGAGGGCATCAGCCAGACACTCGGTGCGCACGTCGCAGCCCATGCAGATCGCCTTGGCGCGGTTCTGGGCCGCCCCTTGGACGAACAGTGAGTCCGGATCGGTGGTTCGGCACGCTGCCCGCGCGGCCCAGTCGCTGTCCAAGGACGTCACGTCGCTTCCTCCTGCGAATGTTCGATGGTGGTCGGCCATGTCGTGGACGCGGACAGTACGCCTGCCGCACCGGGCAGGCTAGGGTAAAAAGCACCATGTATAAATAGTCGTTTATAACTATGCAACTAAACGACCCTCGATTTCCCTCATACACGTGCGTGTGGACACTTGGAGGGGACACGCTCACAACGGGCCCGTGACGTAATTGCGACACAAATCGATGCGGCTTGCACTACCTCCGACGCGATCGTGCCTCGTATTGGTAACCCGTGACCGTTCTTCGCCATCCGGATGACCGCCGCCTACCGCGGGTAAGGGAACCCTGGCGCTTACCCTGGTCGTCCCATGAGTATGCGATCCGACGAGGCTTACGACGAGGCTTACGACGACGCCTCGAGCGCTCGGCGCCGCCTCAGTCCACTGGGCGTCCTCGGCCGTCTAGGCGGATTGGTCGTGGGGGCGGTGATCGCCGGTCTCATCGTCGGCTTGATGGTGATGCCCTTCGCTGGCGCCGCCGGGGTCGTGACACGGGATGTCATCACCGATTTCGAATCCCTCCCCGACGCACTGAGTACACCCCCTCTGCCCGAGCGTTCGGTGATCCTCGCTTCGGACGGCTCGCTCCTGGCAACGCTGTACTACCAAAACAGGGTCGAAGTCCCCCTCGAGAGCATCGCCCCGGTGATGCGTCAGGCGATCGTGGCCATCGAGGACGCACGCTTCCTTGAACACAACGGAGTCGACGCACGAGGAGTCGTCCGAGCGTTGGCCCGGAACACTACGGCCGGCGAGATCGAGCAGGGCTCATCGACATTGACGATGCAGTACATCAAGAACGTCCTGGTGAACCAGGCCACTTCCGCCGAAGAACTCGACGCAGCACGAGGGGACAGCTTCACCCGGAAGATCCGGGAGGCACGACTTGCCTTGGCTTTGGAGAAGCGCTTCAGCAAGGGCGAGATCCTCGCTCGCTATTTGAACATCGCGTACTTCGGATCGGGTGCATACGGAGTCGAAGCTGCCGCACGCCGCTACTTCTCCAAGCCGGCCGCCGAATTGAACCTGACCGAAGCCGCCACACTGGCAGGCATTGTCAAGGGACCGACTGCTTACGATCCACTGCGCAATCCGAACAACGCCGCACAGCGGCGCAACGTCATCTTGAACCGCATGGCGCAGCTGGGTTACATCTCTCGCGAGCAAGCTGACCGTGCAGCCGCGGTCCCGATGGAAGACGTACTGAATCCGACGCGCACCTCCAATGGATGCACGTCGTCATACGCACCCTTCTTCTGCGACTACGTCCTGCAGACGATCTTGAGTAGCGAAGCGTTCGGCGAGACTCCCGAGGAGCGCGAAGCATTCTTGCGTCGCGGCGGTTACACCATCCGCACCACCCTCGATCCAGGTATTCAGCAGGCGGCAACCGAGACAGTCAACGAGTTCATTCCGTCGAAGGATGACAGCCGCAAAGCCGCGGCTGTCACCATGATCGAACCCGGAACCGGCAACATCATCGCCATGACCCAGAACCGTGATTGGGGAACGTCGGGAATTGGGAACACCACCTACAACTACAACACCGATCGCGCGATGGGCGGCACGATCGGTATGCAGGCCGGATCGACGTTCAAGATCTTTACCCTCGCAGCCGCACTCGAAGCGGGGATCTCGCCTTTCGAACCGATCAGTTCGCCGAGCCCGGCTACGTTCGAAGGTTTCGTGAACTGTGAGACCGGTGTTCCGTTCCCACCGGTCACCGTCCGCAACTCCACGACCGGCGGCACCTTGACGATGGCGCAAGCCACCGCCTTCTCTACGAATACCTACTTCATGGCGATCGAGGAGCGCACCGGTCTGTGTCGCCCAGCGGAGATCGCTGAAGCGATGGGCGTCTTCACCGGCGGCGGCGAGGAACTCCCGCGAGTGCCCTCACTGACTTTGGGCTCGGCCGAAGTGACTCCGCTGGCCATGGCCAACGCGTACGCCACGTTCGCCGCGCACGGCGAGTACTGCGCGCCACGCTCGATCCTGGAAGTCCGTGACCGCGAACAGCGCCGGATGCCGATTCCTCCGGAGGACTGCACCCAAGTGGTCGATCGCCCAGTGGCGGATTCTGTGACCGAACTCCTCACCGGCGTGGTTGACGGACCGATCTCAGGACGAACTGGCGCGCGCATGTCCCTCGGCGATCAGCCCGCCGCCGGCAAGACCGGCACCACGAACGATTCAGCGGCGGTCTGGTTCGCCGGCTACACACCGCACGTTGCTGCCGCTGTATGGGTTGGTGATCCACGTGGCGGCTTCGCACATCCGCTAAAGGACATCACCATCAACGGCCAGTACTACTCCCAGGTGTTCGGTGGCACGCTCGCCGGACCGATCTGGAAAGCGAGTATGGAGGCCGCTCTCGCCGATAAGCCGATCGAACAGTTCAACCTCGATACCGGGCTGCCGACAGCCGTCTTCACCGTCAACAAGATCCCCGACCTCGTCGGTCTGGTCAATTCGGACGAGATCCTGCGACGCCTGGCCGAGAACGATCTCGAACTCGGATCCCTGGCGGAGGTAGACGCACCGCAGCCGGCGGGAACGGTGGTCAGCCAGAATCCCCCCGCTGGTGGCACGGTGATTCCGGGCAGTGGCGTGGACATCGTCGTCTCTACCGGTTTCAACACGATCCCCGAGGGCCGCGGATCTCCGCTGCAGGACGCCATAACTCTGATGGAGCGCGCGGGCTACGGCGTACAGCTGGTTCCTGCGAACGATCCGAACTCTCCCCCGAACGTGGTCATCGCGCAGTCGGTTCCCGCGCAGACCATCATGCCCGTGGGCACCGTAGTCACGCTCACCTTCAACAACCTCGGCCAAGATCCAGCACCGGATCCAGCACCGGATCCAGCACCGGATCCCGCACAGCCTCAGCCAGCACCAGCACCGGATCCCGCGCAGCCGCAGCCGGCACCGCAACCCGCGGACCCCGGTCCAACAGAGGTGCCAGCACCGATCGTGCCGATTGAGTAGTGCTGAGTCACATACCCAGCGCGGACTTCACCAGCGCTGCGACCTGACCACCGTCTGCGCGGCCCTTCACCTTCGGCTGCACGATCTTCATGACCTCACCCATGGCCTTACCGCCCTCAGCGCCTGACACCGCTACTTCGGCTACCGCTGCGTCCACGATCGCCCGCACTTCGTCTTCGGACATCTGCGCGGGCAAGTACTCCTCGATGATCACGAGCTCCGCGCGCTCCTTGTCAGCCAACTCAGTTCGACTAGCGTCGTCGTAAGCCTCGGCGGCTTCGCGGCGCTTCTTGGCCTCGCGACCCAGCACGGTGATGACGTCGTCGTCGGTCAACTCGCGCGCTTCCTTGCCCGAGACCTCCTCGGTGGTGATCGCCGCGAGAACCATCCGGAGGGTTCCGGACTTCACCTCGTCGCGACCCTTGATGGAGGCGGTCAAATCCGATTGCAGACGATCCTTCAACTCGGCCATGGGCGCATCTTGCCACCGCCCACCCACACCGCCCGTGCGATCATGGTCCGGTGAACACCAGCGGACGCCTCTTCGCCTCCGCCGTTGTCGCCGGACTCGGTGCTTTGGCCTACGCCCGTTGGGAGTCCGAGCGCTTCACGCTTCGCCGCGCCACCGTCCGCGCGCTGCCCACACGGCAGCCCGATCTGCGCGTTCTGCACCTATCGGATCTGCACCTGGTACCAGGGCAGCCAAGGAAGAAGGCTTGGGTGTCGAGCCTGCGTGAACTCAATCCCGATGCAGTGATCGCCACGGGCGATTTCTTGTCGCATAAGGACGCGATACCCGAGGTCATCGAAACTCTCGAGCCGCTGTTCGACATTCCCGGTGCCTTCGTGCTGGGCAGTAACGACTACTACGCCCCCAAGCCGATCAACCCTGCGCGCTATCTGCAAGGACCTTCGGGTCTGCAACCAAACCGTCCGATGCTTCCGTGGCAGGACCTAGTTGCCGGACTCACCGCCGGCGGCTGGCTCGATCTCACGAACACCAAGTCCCGGCTCAAGGCAGATGGTCGCGAGATAGATATTCGTGGCGTAGACGATCCGCATATCGGCAGGGATAACTACGACGACGTCGCAGGCGCATTCGATCGTGGCGCCGATCTCGCCCTAGCCGTTGCGCACGCGCCTTATCTCCGCGTACTGGACCCGATGGCAAACGACGGTGCGCACTTGATCATGGCCGGCCACACGCATGGCGGTCAGTTACGCGTCCCGGGCTACGGCGCGCTGGTTACCAACTGTGATTTGGATACCAAGCGTGCACGTGGACTCAGCGAGCACAAAGGCAGCGCTCTGCATGTGAGTGCCGGCCTGGGTACCTCGCCCTACGCGCCATTCCGTTTCGCCTGCCCGCCCGAAGCCACGCTGCTAACGCTCACGTCCTGAGCACGGCGCCCGCCTCACAACCGACGTGGTTCGCTCGCGGTGGCGGCGAAACGAACTTCGAGTCAGCGTCCCTCTTCGCTGCCGTTCATCGCTCAGACGGTTCGGGTTTACGCCCATCTCCCCACGCCCGCTGGGAAGTGCCCCTCGGCTAGACTCCGCTGGCCCGCTTGGCACTCATCGGGCGCTCGGGGTGTGGCGCAGCTTGGTAGCGCGCTTCGTTCGGGACGAAGAGGTCGTGGGTTCAAATCCCGCCACCCCGACTCTGGTGGGGCAGGAGCCACTCGGCTCTTGCCCCATCTCTCTTCCAAGGAGGTCCGGTGAACACTCCCGAACTCCCTGACCGCCGTCCGGCTAGATCAGATCTGGGTCCGGTCACTCGGGAATACGTGAAGTCCGTGGGCTGGCGCTCGGTGAACATGCACACGCATATCTCTCTGGTCAACAAGTACGTTTACGTGGAGGTGCCAAAAGCCGGCTGCGGAACTATGAAAGCCACACTGGGTGGACTCGAAGCGGCCCGCAAGGGACCCGGCCTGGTGCAGCGGGTCCAAGAAGCACCGCACAATCGAATCAACGCAACGCCATTCGTCAAGCCTTTCCAGTTGCCTTCAGACATGCTCGAGGAGGTGTTGACGTCATCGGCTTATAGGCGATTCACCGTGGTGCGAGATCCAGCACCGCGAGTCTTGTCCGGGTATCTGGAGAAGATCGGTCAGGGCTTGAAGCAAAGCGAACCGATCGTCGCCGCACTAGGAGTCCCTGCCTCGGCGATCACACTTGAGCAGTTCCTTGACGTCATCGCCGCGCAAGACTCGCGCGAGCAGGATCCGCATTGGCGCCGGCAGGCCGACCATGTGGGTTGGGGCATCCTCGACTACAACGACGCGATTCACCTGGAGCAGCTCGATACATCATGGGATCGCGTGAGTGACTTGACCGATATCCCTGACTTGCGCGAGACCTTCTACTGCCGTAACTCCACTGGAGCGTCCGCGAAAGTGGACGAGTACTTCACACCGGAATTGCATGATCAAGTCCGATCCATTTACGCACGCGACTACGAGGTGTTCGGTTACTGAAAGCGCGGCAGCAGCAGTTCGGCAATTTGCACGGCGTTCAGTGCTGCGCCTTTGCGAAGGTTGTCACCGCTGACGAAGAGTGCGAGTCCCTTGCCATCCGGAACCGTCGGATCCTGGCGGATGCGACCAACGTAAGACGGGTCTTGCCCCGCCGCCATCAATGGCGAGGGTACTTCCGTGACGACCACGCCGGGCGCGTCCTGCA
>CBFIHB010000002.1:0-39258 GCA_965662415.1 Actinomycetes bacterium
TCAAGACGGGGTATACGACTGACGCTGAAGCGCTGCAGAACCTGTTTGCCAGCACCGAGGATCCGCTGCTCGAACAACTCCTTGCGTGGCGCGATGTCTCCAAGTTGCGTCAAACAGTCGAGGGGCTGCTGCCGCTTGCCGATGATGCCGGCCGCATTCACACCACCTTCAAGCAGACAGCCGCCGCGACGGGGCGCTTGTCCTCCGCTGACCCCAACTTGCAGAACATTCCTATCCGCACTGAAGCAGGCCGCCGTATCCGCGCATGCTTCGTGGTCGGTGACGGTTACGAAACGCTATTGACCGCCGATTACAGCCAGATCGAGATGCGCATCATGGCCCACGCATCCGACGACGAAGGCCTCATCGAAGCGTTCAGTGAAGGCGAGGACTTGCACAGCACGGTTGCTGCGAAGGTATTCGCAGTCCCCGAGCGCGATGTCGACCCGGAGATGCGGCGACGGATCAAGGCGATGAGCTACGGCCTCGCGTACGGATTGTCGGCCTACGGGCTATCCCAGCAATTGCGGATAACTCCGGGCGAAGCGCAAGGGCTGATGGACGATTACTTCACGCGCTTCGGAGGAGTTCGCGACTACCTTGCCGGGGTAGTCGAGCAGGCACGTCAACGTGGCTACACCGAGACGCTGCTCGGCCGGCGTCGATACCTCCCGGACCTCGGCCACGACAACCGCCAGCGCCGTGAGATGGCCGAGCGGATGGCGCTCAACGCGCCGATCCAGGGCACCGCCGCGGACATCGTCAAGGTAGCCATGCTGGGTGTTCACCGGGCGCTCGTCGATGCGGATCTGGGCAGCCGACTTCTGCTGCAGGTGCATGACGAACTCGTACTCGAGGTTGCCCCCGGTGAACGAGACGTGGTCGAGGAAATCGTGCGTGCCCAGATGGCGGGAGCGGCCGACCTGCGGGTCCCCTTGGAGGTGTCGGTGGGCGTGGGATCGGACTGGCAGACAGCGGGCCACTAGGGATGCACACCGGCGGCCGCCCCGCGCGCCGTGCGACGAGGGGGCTGGCGTAGTCTTGTGTGGCCCAGCGACCGCTGGATTGACCCACGAAGTATCGGATTCCCCACTACATGACCGTTCCTACGACTGACTCCGCTCCCACTCAAGTAGCCGTCAACGACATCGGCTCCGCCGAGGACTTCCTCGCAGCTATCGACGAGACCATCAAGTACTTCAACGACGGCGACATCGTCGAAGGCACCATCGTCAAGGTCGACCGCGACGAAGTGCTCCTAGACATCGGTTACAAGACCGAGGGTGTGATCCCCTCCCGCGAGCTATCCATCAAGCACGATGTCGATCCTGGCGAGGTCGTGGGCGTCGGTGATTCGGTCGAGGCCCTGGTTCTCCAGAAGGAGGACAAGGAAGGCCGCCTGATCTTGTCCAAGAAGCGCGCTCAGTACGAGCGTGCGTGGGGGACCATCGAGAAGGTCAAGGAAGAAGACGGCGTGGTCGAAGGCCAGGTCATCGAGGTCGTCAAGGGCGGACTGATCCTGGACATCGGCCTGCGTGGCTTCCTGCCTGCCTCCCTCGTCGAGATGCGTCGGGTGCGCGATCTGCAGCCGTACGTCGGCAAGACCCTCGAAGCCAAGATCATCGAGCTCGACAAGAACCGCAACAACGTCGTTCTATCGCGTCGTGCGTGGCTCGAGCAAACGCAGTCCGAGGTTCGCCAGACCTTCCTCACCCAGCTGCAAAAGGGCCAGATCCGTTCGGGAGTCGTCTCCAGCATCGTCAATTTCGGCGCCTTCGTCGATCTCGGTGGAGTGGACGGCCTTGTCCACGTGTCCGAACTGTCCTGGAAGCACATCGATCACCCGTCCGAGGTGGTCGAGGTCGGCCAGGAAGTAACCGTCGAGGTCCTTGACGTCGACATGGACCGCGAGCGTGTCTCGCTGTCTCTCAAGGCCACTCAAGAGGATCCCTGGCAGCACTTCGCGCGTACGCACCAACTCAATCAGGTGGTGCCGGGCAAGGTGACCAAGCTCGTCCCGTTCGGAGCTTTCGTGCGGGTCGACGAAGGTATCGAAGGCCTCGTGCACATCTCCGAGCTCGCCGAGCGGCACATCGAGTTGCCCGAACAGATCGTGCAGGTGGGCGATGAACTGTTCGTGAAGGTCATCGACATCGATCTGGAGCGTCGTCGCATCTCGCTATCGCTGAAGCAGGCCAACGATTCCGCCGATACCCAGGGTTCGGAGGAGTTCGATCCCTACTTGTACGGCATGGCTCCGGCGTTCGACGAAGCCGGCAATTACATCGGACCGGAGGGCTTCGATCCCGAGACCGGCGAATGGAAGGCTGGCTTCGAAGATCAGCGCGCAGCCTGGGAGCAGGAGTACGCCGACGCCCACGCCCGCTGGGAGGCCCATCGCAAGCAGATGGCCGATGCGCAGGAAGCCGATCAGGCTGCTGCCATCGAGTCCGGTGACGCGACGAGCTACTCCTCTGACGCGGGTGAGGATGAAGGTTCACTAGCCTCGGATGAGGCCCTGCAGGCGCTACGCGACAAGCTGACCGGCGAATAGTCGCCTCGGTGCGCGTTGGGCTGACAGGGGGAATCGGCTCGGGGAAGTCCACCGTGGCGGGCCTGCTGGCCGATCACGGCGCGATCGTTGTCGATGCCGACACCATCGCTCGTCGCATCGTCGAACCGGGATCGCCCGTACTTGCTCGCCTCGCGGATGAGTTCGGCGCAGATATCGTCGACGACGACGGCACCCTCAAGCGCGCCCTGCTCGCGGAACGTGCTTTCGCTAGCGACCGTGCGACTCGCCATCTCAACGAGATCACCCACCCGGCGATACGCGAGCAGGCCGAGGTTGAACTCGCGGAGGCGGAAGCGCACGCCAGTGTCGTTGTGTACGAGATGCCACTGCTGGTCGAGACTGGACAAGTGTCCTTAGTAGATGCAGTAGTCGTCGTGGATGTGCACCCCGATACCCAGATGGAGCGAGCTGTAGCCCGTGGTGTGGCAGCGGATGATGTGCGAGCGCGCATGGCGCAGCAGGCCAGTAGGGAGCAACGGCTAGCCGCCGCCGACCACGTGATCGACAATTCCGGCGATCTTGCATCGACCGTTGAGCAGGTGGGACGTATCTGGCGGATACTGGAGTCGCAATGACGCGCCCGGTAACCGACCTGCAAAGAACAGTTGCGCCCTTCGAGGTCATCTCGGAGTATCAGCCGGCTGGTGATCAGCCCGAGGCGATCAAGGAGTTAGCGCGGCGTATCGACGCCGGTGAGGGCAATGTTGTGCTGCTTGGTGCGACCGGCACAGGCAAGTCGGCCACAACCGCCTGGTTGGTCGAACGGCTGCAGCGCCCAACTTTGGTGATGGCACCGAACAAGACTCTCGCGGCGCAACTCGCTACCGAGTTTCGCGAGTTACTGCCGAACAATGCGATCGAATACTTCGTCTCCTACTACGACTACTACCAGCCTGAGGCGTATGTACCGCAAACCGACACCTACATCGAGAAGGACTCCTCGATTAACGAGGAAGTCGAGCGATTGCGTCACTCGGCTACCAACTCTCTCCTTACCCGGCGAGATGTCCTCGTCGTTGCGTCGGTCTCGGCGATCTACGGCCTGGGCACACCGCAGGAGTATGTCGATCGGATGGTGCGTCTGCGCGTGGGGGAGGAGTGGGAGCGTGATGCCCTGCTGCGAAGGCTCGTCGATATTCAGTACACACGAAACGACATCTCCTTCGAGCGTGGGACCTTCCGGGTTCGTGGTGACACCGTGGAGGTGTTCCCGGTGTACGAGGAATATCCCGTTCGGATCGAGATGTTCGGCGACGAAATTGAACGCCTGATGACCTTGCATCCGGTCACGGGGGAGATCATCACCGAGGACGACGAGATCTACGTCTTCCCAGCATCCCACTACGTGGCCGGGCCCGAGCGCATGGAACGAGCCATTGCGGGAATCGAGGCCGAGCTGATCGAGCGTCTGGACGAACTGGAATCCCAAGGCAAGCAGCTCGAAGCGCAACGACTTCGCATGCGGACGAGCTACGACATCGAGATGATGCGCCAGGTTGGCACCTGCTCGGGAATCGAGAACTATTCCCGGCATATCGATGGACGTCCGCCCGGATCAGCGCCTAACTGCCTACTGGACTACTTCCCAGAAGACTTCCTGCTGGTGATCGACGAATCCCATGTCACGGTGCCGCAGATCGGTGCGATGTACGAGGGCGATACGTCGCGTAAGCGCACGCTCGTGGAGCACGGTTTTCGCCTGCCTTCGGCGCTGGATAACCGCCCATTGACATGGCAGGAATTCGTCGAGCGCATCGGGCAGACCGTGTACCTCTCGGCCACCCCGGGGCCCTACGAACTTGGTCAGGTGGAAGGCGATGTTGTCGAACAGGTGATTCGACCCACCGGATTGGTCGATCCGGAAGTGGTCGTCAAGCCAACTGAGGGCCAGATCGATGATCTGATGCACGAGGTGCGATCCCGCGCCGAACGCGGTGAGCGGTCCCTGGTTACGACTCTCACTAAGCGCATGGCCGAAGACCTGACCGATTACTTGGCCGAGAACGGCATCCGAGTGCAGTACCTCCACTCTGAGGTAGACACCCTGCGCCGCGTGGAGCTGCTGCGAGAGCTGCGCGCAGGAGTGTTCGACGTCCTGGTTGGTATCAACCTGCTGCGCGAGGGGCTCGATCTTCCCGAAGTTTCGCTGGTCGCGATCTTGGATGCCGACAAGGAAGGCTTCCTTCGCTCGGAAACGTCGCTGATCCAGACGATCGGCAGGGCGGCTCGCAATGTCTCCGGCCAAGTGCACATGTACGCGGACACCGTCACCCCTTCGATGCGCCAGGCAATCGATGAGACGAATCGTCGTCGCGAAAAGCAGATCGCCTTCAACGAAGCGAACGGGATCGATCCCCAGCCGCTGCGCAAGCGGATCGCGGATATCACCGATCTGCTGGTGCGCGAAGAGGCAGACACCGCCGCGCTCATCGGTCAGAGTGGGGGGACGTCCACGCCGATGCCCGCGCGCCGTAGTGCATCGATGGCGGAAGGTGAGCTCGTAGCCTTGATCGAACAACTCACCGCCCAGATGCAGCAGGCGGCCGCCGATCTTCAATTCGAATTGGCCGCCCGGTTGCGCGATGAAGTCTCAGACCTGAAGTCCGAGTTGCGCGGCATGCGCGAGGCAACCGGCTAGCTGCCTGGGCCCTGCGCTGCTACCGGTGTACTTGTCGAGGTTTGCTCAGGCAGCGTGCTTGGAGTTCTCGGCTTCACGACCCCCGCATCGGCGAGTTCTTGCCGCAGGGCAACTATCTCCGAGGTGAGTTGCTGGATTTGTACGCGCACTTCGTCCTGACCCTTTTCCTGCTTGCCACTCAGGCGGCTCACCACCGCCGAGGCGACCGAGGCACCAACGAGGCCGAGTAGCGATATCCCCACGACCATTACGCCCACCGCGATGATGCGGCCGTTGGTGGTGACCGGCACGAAGTCCCCGTAGCCGACGGTCGCCATCGTGACCAGTGCCCACCAAACGGCTTCGCCAAAGGTCTCGATGCTTGCACCCTTGGCGCCCCGCTCGGCGTTCAACACGGCGAGCGCACTGAGGTAGGTAAGGAAGATGACGGCGAGGACTACCGCTGTTGCGGTGCGCCCGATCTTCAGTCGACTACCGCGACTGATCAACCACTGACCGGCAGTGAGGACCCGCAGGACGCGTAGCACCCGGAAAGCCGGCACAGCTACAGCCAGGACGTCGATCGGGTGTCGCACCAGGTAAGCGACGTGCTTGGGCGCGAGGATCGTGCGGATCGTGAGATCCGCGATGAAGATGACCCAGATGACGTCCATGGCGATGTTCAACTGAGCGCGGTCGCCGGCGGTTAGGTCCAGGTCGAGTACGTAGAACGAGTAGAGAACCAGGTAGCCCAACGCCAGGATCACCATCACCAAGGCGGTGCGATTTTCGTATACCTGCAGTCTTTCTGCGGCGCGCACCTGTCGGGCGTTCGACGGATCGGGGTTTTGGTCGGTTAGTTGGTGCCAGATGCGATCGCCCTTGGTGTCATCGGAATCCGACTCTTTGGTCTGCGGTGTGGCGGGTTCCATAGCTCTCACCAGCCCCGCTCGCGCCATTCGGCGAGGTGAGGGCGTTCATCGCCGAGGATGGTGTCGTTGCCGTGACCTGGGTAGATCCAGGTTTCGTCGTCGTAGTGGTCGAAGATCTTCGTGACAACACCGTTGTACAGGGAATCGAAATCGGCATCGGACCAAGTGCGGCCCACTCCGCCAGGGAAAAGGCAATCTCCAGTGAACATGTGCCGGTGACCTGCAGGATCGTCGTAGACGAGTACGAGTGAGCCCGGTGTGTGCCCCTCGAGGTGGATGGTCGCAAGAGCGAAGTGACCGACGGTGATCACGTCGCCTTCATGGACCCGATGTTGGATCGGTACATCGATCGCGTCGGCGTCGGCCTGGTGCGCGTAGACCGGCGCACCGGTAGCTTCGGCGATGGTCGCGAGCGCTCCCCAATGGTCGTGGTGACGGTGGGTGGTGATGATCGCAGAGAGGCCGTCGGCACCGATGAGATCAAGCAGTCGCTGGGGCTCTGCCGCCGCGTCGATCAACATTTGGGCACCGGTGTGGGCGCAGCGGAGCAGATAGGCGTTGTTGTCCATCTCGCCAACGGCGAGCTTGCTGATGGTCAGGTCCGGCAGTTCGCGGACCTCGGCGGGACCGCCTACGCTGACGTGTCCGGTGTACACACCCGGCACGATAGCGACGCCGCCCTGGGATCTGGGTAATCAGCCCTCGGGTCGGGGTCGAGGAAGGGGCAGCCGTGGTCGGCGATCACTTGATCGTCCGTGGCGCGCGCGAGCACAATCTCAAGGACGTCTCGATCGATGTTCCGCGCGATGCCCTCATCGTGGTCACCGGGCTGTCCGGATCCGGCAAATCCTCCCTCGCCTTCGACACCATCTTCGCCGAAGGTCAAAGGCGATACGTGGAGAGCCTGTCCGCCTATGCGCGGCAGTTCCTTGGGCAGATGGACAAGCCCGATGTCGATTTCATCGAGGGGTTGTCTCCCGCGGTGTCCATCGATCAGAAGTCGACCTCCCGCAATCCGCGGTCGACGGTGGGCACGATCACCGAGGTCTACGACTATCTGAGGCTGCTCTACGCGCGCATCGGTAAGCCGCACTGTCCAGTTTGCGGGGATCCGATCAGTAGGCAAACGCCCCAGCAGATCGTCGATCAGGTGCTGGAGTTGCCCGCCAAGACGAAATTCCAAGTACTCGCTCCGCTGGTGCGTGAGCGTAAGGGTGAGTACGCCGAGCTGTTCCGGCAGCTGCAAACCCAGGGCTATTCGCGGGTGCGAGTGGACGGTGTGGTCTATGGCCTCGAGGATGCACCCCGCTTGAAGAAGCAGGAGAAGCACACTGTCGAAGTAGTCGTCGACCGGCTCACCGTGAATCCGGAATCCAGGCGGCGGCTAACCGACAGCATCGAGACCGCTCTCGGGCTCGGACACGGCTATGTTTCCTTGGACTTCGTCGACCTCGATGAGAGTGATCCTGAACGCGAACGGATCTACTCCGAGCACTTGGCTTGTCCTCGGGACGGTCTTTCCTTCGAAGAGCTTGAGCCGCGATCCTTTTCGTTCAACTCCCCGTTCGGCGCCTGCCCGGAGTGCTCCGGGCTCGGCACAACACGCGAGGTAGATGTCGATCTCGTGGTTCCCGATCCCGATTTGTCCTTGGCTGAGGGCGCGATCGCGCCGTGGTCTCGCGGGAGTGTCTCGGGCTACTTCCATCGATTGCTCGAGGCGATCGCCGAGGAACTCGATATCGATGTCGAGACACCGTGGAAGAAGATCCCGGCGAAGGCCCGCAAGGTGATCATGGGCGGCTACGCCGAGCCGATCCACGTGCAGTACCGCAACCGTTACGGCAGAAGGCGCTCGTATTACACCGAGTACGAAGGCGTGGTGCCGTATGTGAAGCGACGTCACGCGGAGGCCGAGACCGATGCTTCCCGAGAGCGCTTCGAGGGATACATGCGTGAGGTGCCCTGCAGCGCCTGCGCGGGCACGCGGCTGAAGCCTCTATCACTTGCGGTGACCATTGCCGGCAGGTCCATCGCCGATATCGCTGCCCTGCCGATAGGTGAGGCCGCTGAGGTTCTGCGCGAGCTGACGCTGTCCGATCGCGATGCCGCCATCGCGTCGCGAGTGCTCAAGGAAGTCAATGAGCGCCTGCAGTTCCTCGTCGATGTCGGACTGCATTACCTGTCGATGGACCGTGCAGCCGGCACCCTGGCCGGTGGAGAGGCCCAGCGCATCAGGCTGGCGACCCAAATCGGCTCCGGCTTGGTCGGGGTGCTGTACGTCCTGGACGAACCGAGCATCGGACTGCATCAGCGCGACAACCACCGGCTCATCGAGACACTCGTGCGCCTGCGGGATCTGGGCAACACGTTGATCGTCGTCGAACATGACGAGGACACGATCCGAACCGCGGATTGGGTGGTGGACATCGGTCCTGGCGCGGGGGAGCACGGTGGTCAGATCGTGGTCAACGGGCCGGTGAGCGAACTTCTCGCCTCCACCGAATCGTTGACCGGCCAATACCTTTCGGGGGCCCGAGCTATCGAGGTTCCGCCGACTCGGCGTGGCCAGGAGCGTGGATGGGTGACGGTCAGCGGAGCGCGTGAACACAACCTGCGCAACGTGACTGCGAAGTTCCCGCTCGGGAACTTCGTATGCGTGACGGGGGTGAGCGGCTCGGGCAAGTCCACCTTGGTCAACGACATCCTCTACGCCGTCCTCGCACGGGACCTCAACGGAGCGCGCGTGGTGCCGGGCAAGCACACCAAGGTCACCGGTACCGAGGAAATCGACAAGGTGGTCCACGTCGATCAAAGCCCGATTGGACGGACGCCACGCAGCAATCCGGCGACCTACACCGGAGTCTTCGATCACATCCGCAAGCTCTTCGCTGCTACCCCCGAGGCGAAGGTGCGCGGCTATCAGCCCGGACGCTTCTCCTTCAACGTCAAGGGCGGTCGATGCGAGGCCTGCAGCGGTGACGGCACCATCAAGATCGAGATGAACTTCCTGCCGGATGTCTACGTGCCGTGCGAGGTGTGCCACGGCGCGCGCTATAACCGCGAAACACTGGAAGTCCACTTCAAGGGCAAGACCATCGCCGAGGTCCTGGACATGCCCATCGAGGAGGCTCTGGAGTTCTTCGAGGCGGTACCGGCGATCGCGCGGCACCTGTCGACCTTGGTGGATGTGGGGCTCGGATACGTGCGGATGGGGCAATCAGCGCCCACTCTCTCCGGTGGCGAGGCCCAGCGCGTGAAACTTGCCAGCGAACTGCAAAAGCGATCGACCGGTCGCACTGTCTACGTCCTCGACGAGCCCACGACCGGGCTGCACTTCGAGGACATCCGCAAACTACTCGGCGTCCTGCAATCGCTCGTGGACAAGGGCAACACGGTTATCGTCATCGAGCACAACTTGGACGTCGTCAAATCGGCGGACTACGTGATCGACCTCGGCCCCGAGGGCGGATCCGGCGGCGGCACGGTGGTTGCCGTGGGTGCGCCCGAGGAGGTGGCCGCGGTCGCGGGCAGCCACACCGGATCCTTCCTGGCACCTCTGCTGCCCTCCGGTCCGAAGGGCAAGGCGCGGTCGGGCCGTGGGCGCCGATCTGACGTACGCTAAATGCATGGCCAAGGTTGTTGGACGCAGACAAGTCATCGCCGGAGGCGGCTTAGTCGCGGTTGGGGGAGTCCTGGTCGCCTGTGGGGGCGGGGGAACCGCCACCGAGGAAACTGCGGCGCCGGCTCCGAGCGAACCCGCGGAGACCACCGCCGAGGAGGCCGAGGCGGCGGAGGAAGTAGCCGAGGAGGAAGTCGCGGAAGATCAGGGCGACGCCCTCGTTGCCGTAGGTGACGTCCCGGTCGAGGGCGGCGTCGTCATCCCCGATCCAGCCGTGGTGGTGGTACAGCCGGCGGCTGGAGACATCAAGGCCTTCAGTGCGGTCTGTCCGCATCAGGGTTGTCTGATGTCCTCTGTCGAGGCCAACGAGATCATCTGCCCGTGCCACGGATCGCTGTTCTCTTCGCAGGACGGTGCTGTCCTGCAGGGCCCTGCCACCGAGGGTCTGCCACCCGTCGACGTCCGTGTCGAGGGGGACTCGGTCATCTTGGGCTGATCGGCCGAAAATGGCTGATCCCTCGAGTTACCGACCGGCGTCCGGGAGCATCCCGACCGATCCGGGTGTGTATCGGTTCCGCGATGCGCACGGACGGGTCATCTACGTTGGCAAAGCGCGCTCGTTGCGTTCGCGGCTGAACTCCTACTTCGCAGATTTCGCCTCCCTCCATCCGCGTACCCAGTCGATGCTCCAGGCGGCGTCAGCGGTCGATTGGGTGGTGGTCGCTACAGAGGTCGAGGCGCTGGCCCTTGAGTTCACGTGGATAAAGGAGTTCGATCCGAGGTTCAACGTCAAGTATCGGGACGACAAGTCCTATCCCTACCTGGCTGTAACGATCGGCGAGCAGTTTCCGCGTGCCTCGGTGGTCCGTGAGCCACGACGCAAGGGCACGCGGTACTTCGGTCCGTACGCACACGCGTGGGCGATCCGCGAAACACTTGATGAGCTTTCGAAGGTCTTCGGGGTCCGGACCTGCCGAGATGGTGTCTTCCGGCGGGCCGCGCAGATGGGTCGCCCATGCCTGCTTGGCTATATCGACAAGTGCTCTGCGCCGTGTGTCGGCCGTATCGATGAGGCCGACTACCGCACACGTGTCGACGATTTGTGCCGTTTCCTCGGGGGGAATACCCGACCGTTCGTGAAGACGCTCGAAGCGGCGATGACGCAGGCCGCCGAGCGTCAGGACTACGAAGAGGCAGCAAGGCTGCGTGATCGACTGGGCGCCTTGCGCCGGGCGATGGAACGCAACGCGGTTGTCCTCACCGATGGCACGGACGCCGATCTCATCGCCGTCCACGACGATCCCTTGGAACTCGGTGTCCAGGTATTCCATGTTCGCGACGGCCGGTTAGTGGGCGAGCGCAGTTTCATCGTGGAGAAGGCCGAGGAATTGGCCCTGGGTGGGTATGTCGAGCGCACCGTGCAGCAGGTCTACGCGGGACGCGATCGCACCGGTGTGGAGATCGACAGCGCCCGCCCGGCTCGGGAAGTCCTGGTTTCGTGCCCACCTGCCGATCCGACCGCCCTCGAAACATGGCTGGGGGATCGCCGAGAAGGTCCGGTCGATCTTCGTGTGCCCCAGCGGGGGGATAAGCGCGCACTGATGGAAACCGCTGAGAAGAACGCTGCCGATGCTCTCGCGCGGCATCGGCTCAAGCGATCCAGCGACCTCACGGCGCGCAGTGAAGCGCTCAATGAACTTCAAAGTTATCTGGAACTGGCCGAGGCGCCACTGCGCATCGAGTGCATCGATATTTCAACCCTGCAGGGGACTGACACGGTGGCATCACTGGTCGTATTCGAAGACGGATTGCCGAAGAAGGCGGACTACCGCACATTCGCGATCCGCACCTCTGGAGCCGATGACCTCACTGCGGTAGCCGAAGTGGTGTCGCGACGATTCGCGCGCAAAAATGCTGCTGAGCAAGTCGACGGCCCGGCACCGGAAACTGTTTCACCGGGCGTACCGCAAACCTCTACCTTCGCCTATCCACCGGGACTCCTGGTGATCGATGGCGGAGCGCCTCAGGTTGCTGCGGCCCAGCAGGCGCTGATGGAGGCAGGTGCTGGAGAAATCCCGGTGATCGGCTTGGCCAAGCGCCTCGAAGAGGTCTGGACGCCCGATTCCCGCGATGCAGTGATCCTTCCGCGCACCAGCGAGGCGCTGTACCTGCTGCAACGCGTTCGAGACGAAGCGCACCGACCAGCGATTGCCTTCCACCGCAAGCGGCGATCGGCACGAACCCGTTCGAGTGCACTCGATGCGATCCCCGGGCTCGGGGAGGTGAAGGCGAAGGCGTTGCTGAAGCACTTCGGCAGCGTCAAGGCGATTCGAACTGCTGATGCGCGGGAACTGCAGCAGGTGGCCGGTATCGGTCCGGCGCTCGCTGTTTCAATAGTCGAGACGCTAGCGTCGGGCCCGAGCAGTGAACCGAGCAGTGAACCGAGCAGTGAACCAAGCAAGGAGCGCGGCGATGGCTAACGGGAAGCGAGCTTTCGACGTCCTCTTGGTCACGGGAATGTCCGGAGCCGGTCGGTCGACTGCGGCGCGCGCACTGGAGGACGCGGGATGGTTCGTCATGGACAACATCCCTCCGATGCTTCTGGGCTCGGCGATTGACGTTGCGGCCGACAATCCTGATGTCGACCGCGTGGCTGTTGTGGTGGATGCCCGAGGTGGCTCCTTCTTCCCGCAGTTGGCCGAAGCGATGACCGGCTTACGGGACAGAGGCGTGAATGTCGGAGTGTTGTTCCTCGAGGCCTCCGAGGAGTCCTTGGTTCGGCGGTTCGAATCATCCCGGCGCCCGCACCCGCTGCAGGAGGGTGCGCGGATCCTCGATGGGCTGCGACGCGAGCGCCTTGTTCTCGGCGATCTGCGTTCGGAGGCCGACCTAGTCATCGACACGACGTCATTGAACGTGCACGAACTTCGTCGCGCCATCGACGCCGCTTTCGCTGATCCCGATGAACGATTGCGCATTACCGTGATGTCCTTCGGCTTCAAACACGGCATCCCGGTCGACGCCGACATGGTTGCCGACGCCCGTTTCCTGCCGAATCCGTACTGGGATGACGATCTTCGCGATCTGACCGGTCGGGACCCGCGCGTTGCCTCGGCAGTCCTGGCAGGGGAGGGGGCTGCGGAATTCTTGGATCACTTGACCGCACTGGTGAGCACCACCCGCGATGGCTACCTTCGCGAGGGCAAGCGCTTCGTCACTGTCGCCGTCGGCTGCACAGGTGGGAAGCATCGAAGTGTGGCATTGAGTCGAGCCCTTGCCGAACGGCTCGAGTCCACCGAGGTGGTTGTCGGCGTCGAAGACCGTGACCTAGGTAAGGAATAGGGGCACGCAGGTTTGGCACGAGTAATCGAAAACAGCGTTGTCGCGCTCGGGGGAGGGCACGGCCTAGCGGCAACCCTGCGCGCGTTGCGGCAGGTCACCGACACCCTGACTGCGGTGGTGGGAGTGGCAGATGACGGCGGCTCCAGCGGTCGATTGCGCCGGGAATTCGGCGTTCTGCCCCCGGGAGACTTGCGCATGGCGCTGGCTGCGTTGTGCGCCAAAGACGAGCGGGCGCAGGAGTGGGCTGATGTCCTGCAGCATCGCTTCGGCGGCGAGGGGGAGTTGGCTGGTCACGCAGTCGGCAACGTGCTGATGACCGCGTTGTGGGAGCGGCGCGGAGATCCGGTTGCCGGCCTCGACGACTTAGCGCAGTTGGTGGGCGCGGTTGGCCGGGTACTGCCGTGCAGCCTCGAGCCACTGCAAATCGTCGCGGATGTCACCGGGCATGACCCGCAACGCCCCGACGCGATAGTCACGGTGCGCGGTCAGGTGGAAATCGCAACGACACCGGGCCGCGTCGAGAAGGTGTGGCTGAATCCGGCATCTGCGCGTGCATGCCCGCCAGCACTCGAGGCGGTGCACTCGGCCCGATCGATCGTCCTCGGTCCAGGTTCGTGGTTCACCTCGCTTATGCCCCATTTGGTGCTGCCGGAACTTGGCAGGGCGGTTGTCGCCACCGAGGCACGCAAGATCCTGGTCCTGAACCTCGACCCGCAAGAAGGTGAGACAGGGGACTTCTCGCCGGCTGAGCACATCGAGGCGCTGCGCGCACACGCGCCGGATCTGGAAATGGACGTTGTGATCGTCGATGAAGGCCACATGGGTGACGCGGCGGCACGAAAGCAGTTGCTGGATGCCTGCTTGGCTTGGTCCGCGGAAGTCCTGGTCACAGACGTCGCGGGGTTCGCGGATCGCCACGACCCGGACAAGCTCGCCCGGGTCTTCGATACGGTTCTCGCCTGATGACAGGAGGACCCACCACTATGGCAATGACGGCTGCGGTGAAAGACGAGCTCAGCCGCGTCGAGGTCACTAAGACGTGCTGCCGCAAAGCCGAAGTTGCCACCTTGCTGAGGTTCGCTGGCGCCCTGCACATCGTGGCCGGGTCGATTGTCATCGAAGCCGACGTCGATGCCGGCGCCATCGCGCGGCGAGTGCGCAAGGACATTTTCGACGTCTATGGACACGACAGCGAGATCGCGATGGTGCAAGGCTCGGGGATCAAGAAGGGCACCCGCTATCTCGTGCGGGTTTCCGAGGGTGGCGAGGCACTGGCGAAACAAACCGGGATCGTCGACGGCGGCGGTCGACCCGTGCGTGGACTACCGCCAGCGATCGTTGCCGGCGGTCTGTGCGACTGTGAATCTGCATGGCGGGGCGCATTCCTCGCCCATGGATCGTTGACTGAACCCGGTCGATCCTCATCGCTTGAGATCACCGCCCCGGGGCCCGAGGCCGGCTTGGCGCTCGTGGGAGCCGCACGGCGCCTGGGCATATCCGCGAAGTCGCGGGAGGTGCGGGGTGTTGACCGCGTCGTCATTCGCGACGGCGATGCCATTAGTGCGTTACTCACCCGGATGGGGGCGCACGAGTCGGTGCTTGCGTGGGAGGAACGCAGGATGCGCCGAGAGGTTCGGGCCACCGCCAATCGGCTAGCGAACTTCGACGATGCCAACCTGCGCCGGTCGGCACGCGCAGCGGTGGCGGCGGGTGCCCGGGTGGGGCGGGCCTTGGAGATCCTCGGTGATGACGTACCCGATCACCTCGCGGTCGCTGGACGGCTCCGGATGGATAACCAGCAAGCCAGCCTCGAGGAACTCGGGGCACTAGCCGACCCGCCGATGACCAAGGACGCCATCGCGGGTCGGATCCGTCGACTTCTCGCCCTAGCCGACAAGCGTGCCGGAGAGTTGGGAGTGCCCGACACCGAGGCGGCCCTGGTGGACGCCGACTTGTCCGATGACTGAAGGACGATGGACGCATGACCGACTCTCCGGTGTCACGTAATCGTTACCTGCGTCACTAGGATGTAAGCGTTATCGGCGCGTGACCCGCGCTCTCGGCGGTACTACGGAGGAGTTCCCAGTGACCATCAAGGTCGGCATCAACGGTTTCGGACGCATCGGCCGCAATTTCTTTCGAGCATTGCTCACCAGCGGAGCCGACATCCAGGTGGTGGGTATCAACGATCTGACCGACACCGGAACCTTGGCCCATCTGCTCAAGTACGACTCCATCCTCGGTCGCATCGGGATTCCCGTCGCAGCGGCCGAAGGCGCAATAGTTGTGGACGGCACATCGATTCCGGTGTTCGCCGAACGGGACCCTGCCGAACTGCCCTGGGCCTCGGTGGGCGCAGACATCGTGGTCGAGTCGACCGGGATATTCACCAGCGCCGACGACGCCCGCAAGCATGTCACCGCTGGTGCGAAGAAGGTCATCATCTCCGCACCTGCCAAGGGTGAGGACATAACCATCGTGATGGGCGTCAACGACGGTGACTACGACCCCGCGAAGGACGTCATCATCTCCAATGCGTCGTGCACCACCAACTGCTTGGCGCCGATGGCCAAGGCCATCGACGATGCGTTCGGCATCGAGCGTGGCTTGATGACGACGATCCACGCGTACACGAACGATCAGCGGATCCTGGATTTCCCGCACAGTGATCTGCGCCGGGCGCGGGCTGCCGCGATCAACATGATTCCCACGAGTACTGGGGCTGCGAAGGCCATCGCGTTGGTCCTGCCGCATCTCAAGGGCAAGCTCGACGGCTACGCAATGCGCGTCCCGGTTCCCACCGGCTCGGCAACCGATCTCACCGTGGAGTTGAAGACGGCAGCCACCAAGGACGAGATCAATGCGGTAGTGAAGAAGGCTGCCGAGGGCCCGATGAAGGGCATCTTGCAGTACACCGAAGATCCGATCGTCTCCAGCGACATCGTGACGGATCCTGCCTCCTGCATCTTCGATGCGGGCATGACCAACGCGAATGGCAACATGGTCAAGGTCCTCGGCTGGTACGACAACGAGTGGGGTTACAGCAACCGCCTGGTGGATCTCGTCGGTTTGGTCGGCTCGAAACTGTGAGTATCCCGAGCCTGGAGGACCTCTCGGTCGCCGGCTCGGTCGTCTTGGTGCGGGTTGACTTCAACGTCCCTCTCGCCGACGACGCCACCGGCGCCCGCGTGATCACGGATACCGGCCGCATTACCGCGGCACTCCCGACCATCGAGTACTTATGCGATGCCGGTGCGAAGGTCTTGCTGCTTGCTCACCTGGGTCGACCGAAGGGTGTGGTGGATCCGGCCGCGAGCTTGGCTCCGGTCGCTGCGGTACTCGGTGAGCTCCTCGGAACAAACGTCCCGCTCGCTGCGGACATAGCTTCTGCGCGTGAGCTGCTCGCGGAGGCCGACCCGGGAGACATCGTGCTGTTGGAGAACATCCGATTCGACCCGCGGGAGACGAGTAAGGATGCCGCTGAACGTGCGTTGCTCGCCGCGGAGCTAGCCGATCTCGGTCAGGCTTTCGTCTCCGATGGCTTCGGAGTCGTTCACCGGGAGCAGGCATCGGTCACGGATCTGGCTCGGGTGCTTCCACACGCGGCCGGCCGACTCGTGCAGCGCGAATCGGAAGTGTTCTCACGGTTGCTGGGCGATCCGGCCAGGCCCTACGTGGTGTTACTCGGCGGCTCGAAGGTGAGCGACAAACTTGCGGTAATAGGCAACCTGATCCCCCGCGTGGACAGATTACTTATCGGCGGTGGGATGGCCTTTACCTTCTTGGCCGCTCAGGGGTACTCGGTCGGGGATTCGCTTCTGGAAGCCGACCAGATCCCCGCGGTCGAAGGCTTCCTCGAGCAGGCGGCACGTCGCGGGGTCGAAGTTGGATTGCCGATCGACGTCGTGGTTGCCGACCGATTCGCGGCCGATGCCGAGGTCCGCGTTGTGCCAGCGCAACAGATCCCGGATGGGTGGATGGGGCTGGACATCGGGCCGGAGACCGCGCAGCGCTATTCGGAGAAAATCGCCGATGCCGGCACAGTGGTGTGGAACGGACCCATGGGCGTGTTCGAGATGGAACCGTTCGCGGCCGGCACGACCACTATCGCCGAGGCCATGGCGCAGTCGCCGGGGATGACCGTCGTCGGCGGCGGCGATTCGGCGGCGGCGATTCGATTATTGGGAATCGACGAGAGCCGTTTCGATCACATCAGCACTGGTGGGGGAGCCAGTTTGGAATTCCTGGAAGGCAAGGAACTTCCCGGTCTTGTCGCTTTACAGGACACCAAAACCGAACAGGAGAACCAATGACCGAACGCAAGCCGCTGATGGCCGGCAACTGGAAGATGAATCTGAATCACTTCGAGGCTATTGCGCTGGTGCAAAAGCTCGCCTTCGGCCTAGACGACAAGGATTTCGATGCGGTGGAAGTGGCCGTATTGGTGCCCTTTACCGACATCCGCAGTGTGCAGACGCTTGTCGAGGGCGACCACTACGACATCGCCTACGGCGCCCAAGACATTTCGGTCCACAGTTCGGGTGCGTACACCGGAGAGGTCTCCGGTGCCATGCTCGCCAAGTTGGGCTGCACGTTCGTCACAGTCGGTCATAGCGAGCGCCGCCAGTACCACGGCGAGGATGACGCAACAGTCGCTGCGAAGGCTTCGGCGGCAATCGCTTCGCAGATCGTGCCGATCGTATGCGTTGGCGAAGGTTTGGAAATCCGCCAATCGGGCGAACACGTGGCCTACGTACTCGAGCAGGTCCGTGGATCCCTCGCTGGCCTGAGTGATGAGCAGATCGGCGAGTTGGTGATCGCCTACGAACCCGTCTGGGCTATCGGGACCGGGGAGGTTGCCACCGGCGAGGATGCCCAAGAGGTCTGTGCCGCCATTCGCGGCGATCTGGCCAAGCGCAGCAAGCCCGCGGCCCAGTCGGTGCGTATTTTGTACGGAGGTTCGGTGAAGGCTGCCAATGTGGCAGGGATCATGTCCCAACCCGATGTCGATGGCTGTCTCGTCGGTGGGGCATCACTCGATGCCGACGAGTTCATCGGCATTGTCCGCTTCAGGCTGCACCCTGCGCCGCTGGCGTAGGACGCGGGGGTATCGTTGGGCTTCCTATGACCACCGTTCTCACCATCGTCTTGGCCGTGCTCTTGGTCATCACCAGCGCCCTGCTGGTCGTGTTGATCCTGCTGCACCGCGGTAAAGGCGGAGGCCTCTCGGATCTGTTCGGTGGTGGTGTGTCGTCTTCGATAGGTGGATCCTCGGTCGCCGAGAAGAACCTGGATCGATTGACGGTCGGCATCGGTCTGATCTGGGCAGCGAGCATCGTGGCCGTCGGGTTGGTTATCAGCACCAGCGTCTAGGGCGTTGCCCTAATGAGGAGGAGTTATTCATGGCAGGTGGCAGCGCGATCCGTGGCAGCCGTGTCGGTGCCGGTCCGATGGGCGAAGCCGAGCGTGGGGAGGCAGCACCCAGGATCTACATGTCCTTTTGGTGCTCGAACGAACACGAGTCACGGCCGAGCTTCGCGACCGATGCCGAGATCCCCGAAGAGTGGGATTGCCCGCGCTGTGGTCTCCCGGCTGGGACCGACAAGGACAACCCACCGGCACCCCCCAAGATCGAGCCGTACAAGACGCACCTGGCCTATGTGAAGGAACGACGTTCGGATAAGGACGGCGCTGCCATCTTGCAAGAGGCACTTGATCGCCTCGGCGGCAAGTAGACGACTGTCGAATTCACATCGACGGGCTCTGCAGGAAGGCTGCGAGCACATCGCCGTACTCATCGTCGGGCCCGAGGTGGCGCAATTCCTCGGCCAGGAGTTCATCTAGGCCGCGAATCGGCAACATGATTCCGGTTGTCGGTGAGCCCGGACGCGCGAAGGTGGCGTTCTGCCAACGATCGGGCAGGCGATTGGCGGGGGAATCGCGCTGGGAATCAGCTCCGCGATCAGCGTCCGTGCGACGGACCTCGATGGGCCCGTCGGCCGTAGCCAGCACGACCGACTCGATATGCCGGCTGTCGACCTCGTCGATGGACACCCGGCACTGCAGGCGAAGCCCTAGCCAGGCGGCGAGCAATCGACCTGTGGGTAGATCGGGCCCCGCCTCGATAGACACGGAAGTGACCTCGGGCTGGGGAAGTGCGTCCAAACTTCCGGCGAGCACTGTCCGCCAGGCTGTCAGTCGGGTCCAGGCCAGATCGGTGTCGCCGGGGGAGTAGGTCTCGGCGCGCTCGAGTAGCAGTTCCAATGGTGGGCGTCCGTGTCCGCTCGCGATGTCGGTGATCCGGCGAGAGGCGTGTCGTCCGATCGGGTCCCGGCTTGGATCAGCCGGAGCGTCGCCAGGCCAGAAGGCGACGATCGGTGTGTCGGGCAACAACAATGGAATCACCACCGAGCCAGCGTGCTCAGCCAAGGAACCGCGCAAACGAAGAATCGCGATTTCCCCGGGGCCTTCGTCGCCTCCAACGGACACCAGCGCATCTAGTTTGGGGCGTTCCTCGTGTCCGGACTGCCGGGGAATCACCGTGATGATGCGCATCGGATGCTGGCGGGCGGCGTGTACCGCCGCGGATGTGGCCTCTTCCTGATGCTCCTCGCTGGCCAAGATCAGCAAGGTCAAGACCATGCCGGTGGTGGGTGAACCCTGTCGATGACGTTCAGCGGCGATCGCCGCAGCGACCGCGGTGCCACTTGTGTCCTCGAGCCGGATCATGGTCGCCGCCACATCCGGCCGTCAGCCTCGACCATCCGGTACGACGATTCCGGGCCCCATCCCCCTGCGGAGTACTGCTCGACCGGCCCCATGCCCTCCCAGTACGCCAGCATCGGATCGATGATGGACCAGGACAACTCGACTTCGTGCCGATCCGGGAAGAGTGGGGGATCGCCCAGAAGAACATCGAGGATGAGCCGCTCGTATGCCTCGGGGCTGGTGTCGGCGAAGGACTCGCCGTATTGGAAGTCCATAGTGACATCGCGTACCTCGACGGCTTGAGTGTCGGGCACCTTGGAACCGAAGCGCACCGTTATGCCCTCATCTGGCTGGATTCGAAAGACCAATGCGTTGTTGCTCAATTCAGCCACGCTTCGTTCCGGGAAGGGTGAATGGGGTGCACGCTTGAAGATCACCGCCACCTCCGTCACGCGACGCCCGAGACGTTTTCCCGTTCGAAGATAGAAAGGAACCCCGGCCCAGCGACGGGTGTCGATATCGAAGCGGGCTGCGGCGAAGGTCTCCGTCGTCGAATCAGAGGGGATGCCGTCTTCTTCGAGGAAGCCACGCACAGGTACGCCCCCTTGCCATCCGGCTGCGTATTGACCTCTGGATGTGTGCCGGCTCAGATCCCTGGGTAGCGAGACGGCAGCGAGTGCTTTGGTCTTCTCATTGCGGACATCGGAAGCAGCGAAGGTCAGTGGCTCCTCCATCGCGGTAAGCGCGAGAAGTTGCAGCAGGTGATTTTGCATAACGTCTCGGGCTGCACCGATGCCGTCGTAGTAGGCGGCTCGACCACCGATGCCGATGTCCTCTGCCATCGTTATCTGCACATTGTCGACGAAATTGGCGTTCCACAACGGCTCGAACATCGCATTCGCGAACCTGACGGCCAAGATGTTCTGGACCGTCTCCTTGCCTAGGTAATGATCGATACGGAACACCGATTCGGCCGGAAACACTTCGTCGACCAACTGATCGAGTTCCTCGGCGCTGGTCAGATCATGACCGAAGGGTTTTTCGATCACCACGCGGCGCCATGCATGGGCATGTGGTGGTTCAGCCAAGCCGCTATCTCGCAGATTCGACAGCACGGTAGGGAAAACCGAAGGGGGGATAGACAAGTAGAAGGCATGGTTGCCGCCCGTGCCGCGTTCGCGATCTAGGTCCTCGATCGCCTGCCCAAGACGACTGTATGCCTCGGGGTCGGCGGCGTCCCCGGCCACGAAACGGATTCCTTGGGCCAGCCGATCCCACGTGGCCGGATCGAAGCCTGTCCGCGAGTGCTCCGCTACCGCGTCGCGCACTACTGCCGAGAAGTCCTCATCGGCCCAGTCCCTTCGCGCGAAGCCGACCAAGGCGAAGCCCGGGGGCAACAGACCTCGGGCGCTGAGATCGTAGATCGCCGGCATGACCTTCTTGCGTGCGAGATCCCCGGTGACGCCGAATAGGACGATCGCGCATGGGCCTGCCACGCGCGGCAATCTGGTGTCCGAGGCCGAGCGCAGCGGATTGATCATGGTGTGATCACGGCGAAACGGAATCGGGTGCGCCCATGGCATTGCCGACTGTGGCGCGCAGCGCGAGCCAGGAGTCGATAAAGGATCGAACGCCTGCAGCCTCGAGTTCCGTGCAGACCTCTTTGATGTCGATGCCCAGCTCGGCCAGGGAGTCGACCACTTGCTGACTCTCCGAGGCCGTGCCCGTCATCGTGTCCCCGCGAAAGCGGCCGGTGGAGATGACTGCCTCGAGGGTTGGCTCTGGAACGGTATTGACGCAACCGGGGCCGACCAGTTCGACCACATAGCGTGTTGCGTCATACGCGGGATCCTTCACCCCCGTACTCGCCCATAGCGGCCGTTGCGGACGCGCTCCGGCGGCGTTGAGTGATCGCCAGGTATCGCCCGATGTGTGATCGAGGTATGCCTGCCACGCCAACCGTGCGTTCGCGATAGCCGCTTTGCCGCGCAGCGATATCGACTCCGAGCTTGCGCTATCGCCAGAAAGTGCGTCGAGTCGAGCATCGACTGCAGCGTCGACTCGGCTGACGAAGAAGGAAGCAACTGACTCGATGGACGAGAGATCAATGCCCGCGTCCAACGCCCGCTGCAGTCCTCGTGTATGCGCAGCCATGACTTCCCGATAGCGCTCGATGGAGAAGATCAAGGTGACGTTGACACTGATGCCCTCCGCAAGGACGTCGGTCACGGCAGGCAGTCCAGCCTCGGTAGCGGGAATCTTGATCATCGCGTTCGGGCGGTCCACGATCCGCCACAGGTCCCGCGCCTGGTCGATCGTGCCCTGGGTGTCGTGCGCGAGCCGCGGATCGACCTCAATGGACACGCGACCATCGAGACCTCCGCTGTCCTGCCACGTGGGCAACAGGATGTCGCATGCTGCTCGAACGTCATCGGTGGTGATCGCGCGAATCGCTTCATCGATGCTCACGTCGCGGCTTGCCAGGTCGGTGAGTTGTTCGCGGTAAGCCTGGGCTCCCGAACCTACGGCCTTGTCGAAGATCGTCGGATTGGTGGTGACCCCGCGGATGCCCGAGCCCGCAATGAGGGCCGCGAGGCCGCCACCGAGGCGGGTGCGATCGAGGTCATCGAGCCACAAACTCACGCCGGCTGCGGTCAGTTCCTCGACGATAAGCGGCTGTCTCATGCCAATTGCTCGCGAACTCGTTGGGCTACCACCTGGGAGGTAATGCCGAATTCGGTGAAGAGGCGCTTTCCGTCAGCGCTCGCTCCGAAGTGGTCGATCCCCACGATGGCACCTGAAGCACCCACGTATCGGTACCAGCCTTGCGTCGATCCGGCCTCGACCGCGACGCGCGCGGTGATCGCCGGATCGATCACCGAATCGCGGTAGGACGCATCCTGGGCCTCGAACCACTCCAGGCACGGCAGGCTCGCGACATTGACCTCGATGCCTTCGTGGGCGAGTTCCTCGGCTGCCTCGAGTGCCAGGTGGACCTCCGATCCCGTCGCCAAGATGAGCGCCGCTGGATCTACGGCGCTGCGCACCAGGTAGCCCCCGCGGCGAACCCCATCTCGCACGCGCGGCACATCGGTTCCGGCGACGGGCACGCCCTGACGCGTCAAGATGAGCCCCACCGGGCGGCGCTGTGCCACGATCGCGGCCCAGGCGGCCGCAGTCTCCTGTGCGTCGGCTGGGCGACAGACCGCGAACCCCGGGATCGCTCGCAACGACCACAGGTGCTCGATGGGCTGGTGGGTGGGACCATCCTCGCCGAGGCCGATCGAATCATGGGTCCACACGAAGGTGCTCGCGACACCCATGAGGGCGCTGAGCCGCACGGCACCACGCATGTAGTCACTGAAGACTAAGAACGTGCCGCCGAAGGGACGGGTCAGTCCGTCCAGGGCGATGCCGTTCACTATCGAGCCCATTGCGTGCTCGCGGATACCGAAGTGGATCACCCGACCGAACGGTGAGGACGTGCTCGTGGACTCGGGCAGGAAACTCAAGCCCCCCTCGATGGTCGTGTTGTTCGACTCAGCCAGATCCGCCGAACCTCCCCATAGCTCAGGCATAACCGCGGCAAGCGCGTTGATGGTGTCGCCGGATGCCTTGCGGGTGGCCACGGACGCACCCGGCTCGTAAGTCGGCAGCTGCGCTACTAGGTCATCGGGCAAACGCTGATCGATCAACCGATCGAGTAGTGCTGTACGGGCGTGGTTCGCCAAGCG
This sequence comes from Actinomycetes bacterium, assembly GCA_965662415.1. Taxonomy (GTDB): domain Bacteria; phylum Actinomycetota; class Actinomycetes; order S36-B12; family S36-B12; genus S36-B12. The sequence goes on from CBFIHB010000002.1 coordinate 23,528, forward strand.
CCACTCCTGGTAGCGGGTTTCCCACTGTGCGTGAGCGCGTGCGCCTCGTTCGCTCCTCCCGGCTCGGATGCGCGAGAGCAGGTCGGCATCGAAGGCGAAATCGGCGTCGGGGTCCAGGCCGAGTTCGACCTTGGTGGCGGCCACTTCCTCCGGTCCCAGTGCTGCTCCGTGGGATTTGGCTGTGCCTTGGGCATTCGGTGCCGGCCAGGCAATGACCGTGCGCATCCGAATGAAAGTGGGCCTGTCGGTTGCGGCTTCGGCTGCCTGAAGCGCAGCGGACAGAGCCTCGACATCGACATCCCCCGAAGGCAAGGACTCGACCTCGTGAACGTGCCAGCCGTAGGCCCGGTAGCGCGCAGCAACGTCCTCGTCGATCGCAACGGCAGTATCGCCCTCGATCGAGATGCGGTTGTCGTCCCACACCACCACCAAGTTCGCAAGACGCTGCCGCCCAGCCAAGGATGATGCCTCGGCCGAGACACCTTCCTCGAGGTCACCGTCGGAGGCGATGACCCAGATGCGGTGATGGAAAGGTGAATCGTCGGGTGTCGAATCCGGGTCGAAGAGCCCGCGTTCGAAGCGGGCCGCCATCGCCATGCCCACCGCGGTCGCGATGCCCTGGCCTAGCGGCCCCGTTGTCGTCTCCACTCCGAGGGTGTGGCCGAACTCAGGGTGACCGGGTGTGAGTGAGTCCCATGTGCGAAAGCCGCGCAGATCGTCCAGTTCGAGTCCGATTCCTGACAGCAGCAACTGGCTGTACAGGGTCAGTGATGAATGCCCGGCGGACAGTACGAAGCGATCGCGGCCAAGCCAGTGGGGGTCGGCTGGATCGTGCCTGACGAAGTCGCGGAATAGCAGGTAGGCGGCTGGAGCCAACGCCATGGCGGTGCCTGGGTGGCCGTTTCCTGCCGCTTGAACGGCATCCATGGCCAGCGCTCGTAGGTTCGTCACGGCCGCTGAATCATCAGCGGACCAGGCGAATCCGGAATCGTCGGGGCGAATCGGCTCAGCGGTCACCCGTGAAAGCCTAGGGGCACGAGCGCGGAGATCGCGCTCGCCTTGGAACGGTTGCGCCGAGTTTGCGACCTTGCTGGCCCGAGCCGGATCCGCCTTGTACGCTCGAAGGACAATGGACCTCCTAGTCGAGTCATCGCCTACCCTCGGGGAGCGTGTGCGGGCCCACGTCGCCCTCACCAAGCCTCGGATCATCGAACTTCTGCTCGTCACGGCGCTGCCCACCATGTTCCTCGCCGCTCAAGGGCTCCCGACGTGGCGTGCAACCGTTGCGGTGTTGATCGGAGGGGCCTTGGCCGCGGGTGCGGCGAACACGTTCAACAGCATCTACGACCGCGACATCGATTCAGTGATGCACCGCACCACGAAACGCCCTGCCGTGACCGGTCGAGTCTCGGTCAGGGCCGGTTTCCTCCAGGGTCTGTTGCTCACTGCTGCGAGCATCACCACGCTGACCGTGCTCGCGAATCCGCTTTCCGCTCTGTTGGCGGGCTTGGCCATCGTCGGTTACGCCATCGGGTACACCATGCTCCTCAAGCGGCGCACCGATCAGAACATCGTCTGGGGAGGGGCCGCCGGTTGCATGCCGGTGCTGATCGCCTGGACGGCCGTCACAGGCTCACTTGCCTGGACACCCGTCGTGTTGTTCTTGTTGGTTTTCTGGTGGACACCGCCGCACTACTGGCCGCTGGCGATCAAGTATCGCGATGACTATCGGGCAGCAGATATTCCCATGTTGCCGGCCGTGCGCGGACCGAAAGTCGTGGCCCGCCACATCGTGGCCTACTCCTGGGTGATGGTGGCGACCTCGCTAGCGCTCATTTTCGTGGCACCCATGGGCTGGGTGTACGCGATCGGGGCGGCATCGCTAGGAGCGGCGTTCCTGGTTCAGGCGTATCGACTGTGGGCCAGTGTGCGACGCGATTGCCGTAGTTCCAGCGTTGACGGTTCATCTCCCCTGACCGACTATTCCGAGCGATCCTTGAAGCTCTCGATGCAGTTGTTCCATGGGTCCATCACGTATTTGGCCGTCATCTTCTTGCTCGTGGGTCTTGACCCGTTCGTTCGCTGACGAGCTGACTGTCACGTATTGAGGCAAGGCTGCCGATCAGCGAAGAACCGAATCCACACCGACGAATTCATTCTCTGGCGCGATCCCGCGCGTACGAAGCGTCGGAGGTACGAAGAGCACCGCTATCCACACACCGATGGCGCCCAGCACGTGCAAGGAGACGAGGAGTTCGGGTAGTCCGGTGAAGTACTGCGAGTAGCCGAGCACACCTTGCACGAGGGCGATGCCCAGAAGAATCAGTACCCGCTTGGTGACAAGTCGTGGGGCACTCGCAACGTGGGCAGCCACCAGCAGACCGACGGTGAGGCCGAGGAACAGCAGCACCGAATCGGCGTGCAACCACGCAACGGTGCGCGGATCGAAGCCGAAACGCACTTCCACGTCAGCGTCCCCGGAGTGGGGGCCGCTGCCCGTGGTGATAACCCCGAGGATGACGACGACAGCCGTCGCTGCCACCAGGCCCCAGGTGAGAAGTCGGATCGGCATGGACACCAACCAGCGGACTGGTTGATCGCCGGGTTCACCTGAACGTACGACGAGCGCAACGCAGATGGCAACGAGCGCGATAGACACGAGGAAATGGGCCGAGACGGTGAGTGGGTGCAGGCCGGTGAGCACCGTGATTCCACCGAGGACGGCCTGTGCGACCGTGCCCACGAGTGGGACGAAGGCCATCACGGTGAGGATGCGACGCGGTGGCAGACCTTGACGTCGTCGTCGGCTGCGATCCACGAGTGCTGCCACGATGGCGGCGATAGCGGCTACCGCCAGCACGAAAGTGAGGAGTCGGTTGCCGAATTCGATGTACTTGTGCCAGGACTCCGCTTGGCGCTCGGTGGGGATGTAGGACCCTTCAGCGCACTGTGGCCAGGTAGGACATCCAAGACCGCTGCCGGTGATGCGGACTACCGCTCCGGTCAGGATGATCCCGGATTGCACGACCAGATTGGCTATGTAGACACCGCGTATCCAGCGCGGTGATCTTCCCGATTCCTGTCGGAAGTCTCCGGCGGGCGCGGGGGAGGTGATCGAAGCGGCCACATCTGCACTGTAACCGCAGTGGGCGTGGAGGGCAGGTCAAGCTGATGCGTGCGGATCGAGTGTGGTCAACGCCACCGGAAGGATCGCGTAGCCACGACTGTCCCCAGGGCACCCCAAGCGATCAGCGTCCCCGCCGCGAGGGGACTCGAACCGCTCGCCGCCTGCACCACCGCACCTGGAGGTAGCCATTCCACTAGGGCTCCGAAGGGCAAGTTCGCAGCGGGGATGAGCACACCACCGAACAAGATCGCCAGGACGAATATCGCGTTCGCCACTGCCAAAACCCCCTCGGACCTCAGTGTGCCGCCTAGGACGAAGGCCCATGGAACGACGGCGCACATGCCCAGAATCGAGCCGATCGCCAGCCAGACCCATGAAGGCGACTCATCGGTCGCCTGCTGGCTAGCGCCGCTGAGGATCCAAACGCCGACGACGATTACGAGAGACAACAATGCAGTGAGCGCAATGGCGGCGAACGTGCCGGCGATGATTGCCGATCGGGGCAGGGGAGTGGTGCCCAAAAACGCGTAGCTGCCGTATCGCCGTTCGAAGGCGATCGTGATCGCAGGTGATGTGAATCCCGAACCCAGCACGATCAAGGCGGCGACGACGGCGAGAACGGGGCCGTCGGACACCAGAAAATCTGTTCGGGTCAGTACGAGCACGGCGATCACAGGTATCCCGACGACGAGGAGTAGCTGCTCTCCGTTGCGCCACGTGGTGCGCAGGGACCAGCGTGCATGGGTGATGCTCATGGACCACCACGACCGCGTGCTTGCCGAGGCCGAAGTATCGGTCACGTGACCCGCCCTCCGATCGCATCGCGGATCACCGAGCCGAGATCGGCGATAGACACCTCCGGCGGTACACCGTGTTGGGCGCACCAGGAGGTCAGGGTTGCGACCGTTCCGGGATCGATGTCACCTGGCACTTGCACTCGGTACAAGCCGGGCGTGATCTCCATGCAGGTCGATCCGATTGGCAGGGCGTCGAGCAGGGCGTCGACGTCCAGATGCGAAGGTGCGCGTAACTCGATTCGATCGCGCGGGCGAAGTTCGTCCGGAGTACCGCGCAGCACCACGGACCCTGCTCGCATCACAACGACGAAGTCCGCGAGGGCACTCACGTCTTCGATCAGGTGTGTCGACAAGACGATCGCCGACCCGGCAGTGCGCTGCGCATCCAGCACCTCATGCATCCGGGCCCGCCCGACGGGATCGAGCGCGGTTGTGGGCTCATCGAGCATCATCGCGGTCGGATTGCCGATCATCGCCGCCGCCCACGCGACCCTCTTGGCCTGGCCACCGGACAGTCGACGGATGGGGGTGCGAGCGCAATCGTCTATCTCCACCGATGCCATTACCTCGGCGACATTCCGAGGGTGCGGGTACAGCCGAGCAATGTATGCGAGGAACTCTGCGGGTCGGGCGCTGCCCGGTAGCCCACCGTCTTGCAGCATGACGCCGAGTTCCTGACGGTTGGCCGGTGCGCCGGGCGCACGCCCGAGTACCGCCAAGTCCCCGGACGTAAGCCGTCGCAGCCCGCTCGCGGTTTCCAGCAAAGTGGTCTTGCCGGCGCCGTTGGCCCCCAGCACGCAGGTGATCCCGGCACCGGGGACCTCCAGGTCCACTGCATCCAGAGCGGTCACCGCAGGGCTGCCTCCCGCGCTATAGCGGACGGTGGCTCTGCGAGCCTGCAGGAGTGGGGGGCGGGACGACCGTTCGGACACCGCGCGAGTCTAGGTCGCGGGGTCCGATTTGCACCGCTGTCGATTTACGCAACAATAGTGTTGTGAAATTCCCGACCGATGCCGCGGAGCGGGTCGCCCGCGCCCTGGCCGCGCGTGGGCCCTCCACCGCCGCAGCCCTTGCCGGGGAACTCGGCACGTCCGCGACCGCGGTGCGTCGACCGTTGCGCGCGCTGCAGGAGGCGAACTTGGTGCAAGCCTTGGATCGGGCCCCTTATGGACCGGGGCCTCGTCGTGGCCGGGGTCGCCCCAGCGCGGTCTTCACACTCACCGACGCAGGGCGGGCGGCGTGCGATCAGGCCTACGACGCCCTTTCACTGGAGGCGCTGCGCTTCATCGCCGAACGAGACGGCCGAGAGGCGGTAGCGGCCTTCGCGGCACAGCGTGCGCGCCGCGTAGTCGGCACCAATGACGTGGGAAATATCGACGCCGTAGCCCGGCGCTTGACCGAGCAAGGCTTCGCAGCAACGGTGGAGCCGCTCGCCCAAGAGGGAGCACAGTTGTGTCAGCACCACTGTCCCGTCGTGGAAGCCGCAGCGGAGTTCCCGGAATTGTGCGAAGCCGAAACCCAGGCGCTGAGTGCGGTGCTGGGCACGCATGTCACGAGGTTGGCCACATTGGCCCACGGTGACGGAATCTGTACGACCCTCGTCCCCGAGGTGGCAGGCAGTACGCAGATAACCCCGAAAAGGAAGGTGAAGGCATGAGCACGACAGCCGACGAGCAGGCAGCGACTATCGCCGAACTCGGGAATTACGAGTACGGATGGCATGACGCGGATGCCGCCGGTGCCACCGCGCGTCGCGGCCTGAACGAGGATGTCGTGCGCGATATCTCTTCGCGCAAGGGTGAGCCGCAGTGGATGTTGGATCTTCGCTTGAAGGGTCTACGCCTTTTCGACAAGAAGCCGATGCCGACCTGGGGATCGGATCTGGGCGGCATCGATTTCGACAACATCAAGTACTTCGTGAAATCGACCGAGAAGCAGGCGACCAGTTGGGACGAGCTTCCCGAGGACATCAAGAACACGTACGACAGACTCGGCATCCCGGAGGCCGAGAAGCAGCGGTTGATCGCCGGTGTCGCCGCGCAGTACGAGTCAGAAGTCGTCTACCACAAGATCCGCGAGGACCTCGAGGAGCAGGGTGTCCTGTTCCTGGATACCGATACTGCGCTGCGCGAGCACGAGGAGATCTTCCGCGAGTACTTCGGCTCGGTCATCCCCGTTGGTGACAATAAATTCGCGGCGTTGAACACCGCCGTGTGGTCTGGTGGCTCGTTCATCTATGTTCCCAAGGGTGTGCACGTCGAGATCCCACTGCAGGCGTACTTCCGGATTAACACCGAGAACATGGGGCAGTTCGAGCGGACTTTGATCATCGTCGACGAAGACGCCTACGTGCACTACGTCGAGGGTTGCACCGCACCGATTTACTCCTCGGATTCGCTGCACTCGGCGGTGGTGGAGATCATCGTCAAGAAGGGTGCCCGCTGCCGCTACACGACGATTCAGAACTGGTCCACGAATGTCTACAACCTGGTAACCAAGCGCGCCATCGCGCATGAGGGCGCCACCATGGAGTGGGTTGATGGCAATCTCGGATCCAAGGTCACCATGAAGTACCCGGCCGTGTGGTTGACGGGCGAACACGCGAGGGGCGAGACCCTCTCGGTGGCGTTCGCCGGGGAAAAGCAGCACCAGGATGCGGGGGCCAAGATGGTGCATGCGGCTCCGTACACGTCCTCGTCCATTATCTCCAAGTCCGTAGCGCGCGGCGGTGGCCGCACCTCCTATCGCGGCCTGGTGCAGGTGCATGAGGGTGCGCACCATTCCAAGAGCACGGTCAAGTGCGATGCGTTGCTCGTCGATGACATCTCCCGATCAGACACCTATCCATACGTGGACGTTCGCGAAGACGATGTCGCGATGGGCCACGAGGCCACCGTGTCGAAGGTGAGTGAGGAACAGCTGTTCTACCTGATGTCGCGCGGCCTAGATGAGGACGAAGCGATGGCCATGATCGTGCGCGGGTTCATCGAGCCCATCGCGCGCGAACTACCGATGGAGTACGCCCTGGAACTGAACCGGCTGATCGAGCTGCAAATGGAAGGGGCAGTGGGTTGAGCAACGCCACCGCTACAACACCGCGTTCAGACCTCGCACCCCGGATCGCGTCCAATGATCCTGCCGACCATTCCGTGCCGCAGGGGCGCGAGGAGGAGTGGCGCTTCACGCCGCTGGCGGCGATCGAGGACTTCTTCGAGTTAGGCGAGTCCTGGGGCTCGGTGATAGCTCCCGATGGAGAATTCGTCACGACCATGTCCGCGGCGAGCGCCGACCTGTTGGCGTGGGAAGGGGTCGATCGTCCGTCGGCGTTGGTACACAGCGGGGCCGAGCAGATCGTCTCCATCGACATCCCAGCCGAGAACGAGGTCGCTGGGGTGATCGTGGTCGATCTCGCAGGGCAGCAGGCATCGAATTACGCCCGGATCGACATCCGAGCGGGTGCCTTCTCACGTGCCACGGTGGTGCTGAGGCATGACATGACTAGCGACGTCAACGGGGTAATCGTCACCGACATCGCTGATCAGGCGAATTTGACGGTGCTGAATATCCACGACGGTCCGCGCAACAGTAGGCACCTTTGGCACTGGCATTCCACCGTTGGTCGGGATGCATCATTACTCGGCCTGTCGATCACCCTGGGTGGATCGTTCGTCCGGATGCAACCAAGCGTGCGCTACGCCGGCCCCGGTGGCTCGGTCGAGATGCTTGGAGCGTTCTTGGCAACCGACGCCCAGTTCCAGGAGTTTCGGATATTCATCGATCACAACGAGCCACACTGCACAAGCAACGTCGTCTACAAGGGTGCGTTGTCTGGGAAGAATGCTCATACCGTGTGGATCGGGGATGTGCTTGTGCGCCGGGAAGCAGTCGGCATCGAGACCTACGAGCTGAACCGGAACCTCCTGCTCGGCGATGGACCCCGCGCGGATTCGGTTCCCAACCTGGAGTTGGAGACCGGAGATGTTGTCGGGGCCGGCCATGCCAGTGCAACCGGACGCTTCGACGATGAGCAACTGTTCTACTTGCAATCGCGGGGAATCCCCGAGGTGCTGGCGCGGCAGTTGGTGGTTCGCGGGTTCTTCGTCGAAGTTCTGGACAAGGTTGCCAACGAGGAGCTGCGCGCAGATGTCCTACGCCGTATCGAGGAGCGGATCGGGATGGACGTCCTCGACGCTCAGCTCGACCGCGGCTCGGAGGAATCGGCATGAGTGAGGCTCGGTTCACGGACGTGGGAATCGTCGGTGATCTTCAGATGGACTCGGCAATGAAGGTGAGCGTCGACGGACAGGACATTGCCGTCGTGCGATGCGACGAGGGTGTCTTCGCGATCGGCAACCGATGCTCGCACGCTGATGTCGACCTATCCGAGGGCGAGGTCGAGGGTTGCGCGTTGGAATGCTGGTTGCACGGCTCGCAATTCGATCTGCGTACCGGCAAACCACTATCGCTGCCGGCTCTTGAGCCGGTTCCCACTTTCGAAGTGCGGCTCGAAGGTGACGGCGACGATGCCCGAATCCTGATTAACCCGACACCCCACCTAGCCACTGACTGACATTCGAACCGAACTGGAGTAACGATGAGCACATTGGAGATCAAGGACCTGCATGCGAGTGTCATAACGGATGCAGGGGAGACCCCCATCCTGCGTGGCGTGGACCTCACCGTGGAATCCGGCCGGATTCAGGCGGTGATGGGGCCTAACGGCAGCGGTAAGTCGACGCTCGCGTACGTCATTGCCGGTCACCCCAAGTACCAGGTCACCAGTGGTTCGATCACGCTGGACGGCGAGGACGTCCTCGATATGAGCGTGGATGAGCGCGCCCGCGCTGGACTCTTCCTCGCGATGCAGTACCCGGTCGAGGTTCCGGGCGTATCGGTTTCGAATTTCCTGCGCACTTCGGCTACAGCCGTGCGTGGCGAGGCGCCCAAGCTGCGAACGTGGATCGGCGAAGTCAAGGACGCAATGGGCAAGTTGCAGATGGATCCGGCCTTCGCCGAGCGCAACGTGAACGAGGGATTCTCCGGTGGTGAGAAGAAGCGACACGAGATCTTGCAGATGTCCTTGCTGAAGCCGAAGATCGCCATCCTCGACGAGACCGATTCCGGACTCGATGTCGATGCGCTGCGCGTAGTCTCCGAGGGAGTCAATCGATTCCGTGAGGATTCTGACGCCGGCATCTTGCTGATCACGCACTACACACGGATCCTGCGATACATAAAGCCCGATGTGGTGAACGTCTTCGCCGGTGGGCGCATCGTCGAGTCCGGTGGTCCGGAGTTGGCTGAGGCGCTGGAATCAGAAGGTTACGAGCGCTTCACGGACATGGCGAAGGCCTAGGTCATGTCCGCTGCACTCGATGTTCCGCGGATCCGCAAGGACTTCCCGATCCTTTCGCGGACAGTCCGCGGTGACCGGCCCTTGGTCTACCTGGACAGTGCTGCTACCAGCCAGAAGCCGACCGCTGTCCTTGATGCCGAGCGCGAGTTCTACGAGACAAGTAACGCTGCGGTGCATCGCGGGGCGCACCAGCTTGCGGAAGAGGCGACCGATGCCTACGAAGGAGCGCGGGAGGCTATAGCCGGCTTCGTCAACGCCCGTAGTCGGGACATCGTCTTCACCAAGAATGCCACTGAAGGCCTGAATCTGGCGGCATACGCCTTCAGCAACGCCACGGCCAAGGCTCAGCACGGCGGTGATGTGGACCCACGATTCGTGTTAAAGCCTGGAGACAGCGTCGTCGTCACCGAGATGGAGCACCACGCCAACCTCATTCCCTGGCAAGAACTGTGCGCGAAGACCGGCGCCACCTTGCGTTGGATCGGGGTTACCGATGACGGCCGGCTCCGGCGGGAGGACTTCGCGCTGATCGACCACACAACGAAGGTCGTCTCCGTCGTCCATCAATCGAACATCCTGGGAACTATCAACCCGGTGGAAGACGTGATGGCCGCGGCGCGCAGCGTGGGAGCGGTCGGTGTGGTGGATGCGTGCCAGTCCGTCCCGCACATGAATGTCGACGTTCCCGCCCTCGGTGCAGATCTGGTCACCTGGAGCGGACACAAGATGCTCGGCCCGACCGGGATCGGCCTAGTGTGGGGAAATCAGGAGACCCTGGAAGCCATGCCGCCTTTTCTCACCGGCGGTTCGATGATCGAGACCGTGCACATGGAGTCGAGCACCTACGCCCCACCACCGCAACGGTACGAAGCAGGCGTGCCCATGGTGGCTCAGGCCGTTGGACTCGGGGCTGCCGTTGGCTACCTCCAGGATGTCGGGATGACCTCGATCGCCCAGCACGAGCACGATCTCACCGGCTACGCCCTCGAGCAGCTCGGCGCCATGCCCGGCGTTCGCATCATCGGTCCGCGCGAGAACATCGATCGGGGAAGCGCCATCTCCTTCGTAGTCGATGGGATCCATCCACATGATGTGGGGCAGGTTCTCGACGACCGCGGTGTAGCGGTGCGCGTCGGTCACCACTGCGCCTGGCCCACCTGCCGTCGCTTCGGGGTGCCGGCAACTACACGGCTGTCCACCTACCTGTACAACGATATTTCCGATATCGATGCCGCGGTCACGGGAATCCAGGCTGCGCAGGAATTCTTCGGAGCGGCATGAGTAGCAACGTCGAATCGCTTTACCAAGAGATCATCTTGGACCACTACAAGCATCCACGTGGGAACACGCCACTGGCCGATGCGGCAGGGGAATCACACCAGGTGAACCCGACCTGCGGCGATGAAGTGACCGTGGGCATCAAGGTCGACGATTCGGGACATGTGCACGTCGGTTACGAGGGGCAAGGCTGCTCGATCTCGCAAGCAAGCGCGAGTGTGATGAGTGAGCTTCTCGAAGGTACGGACGTCACCGAGATGGCCCGAGCCGAGAGGGCTTTCGTCGACCTGATGCACTCCAAGGGTGCCGGTGAGCCCGATGAGGAGGTCCTGGGTGACGGGGTGGCGTTCGTCGGCGTGGCCAAGTATCCAGCGCGGATCAAGTGCGCGCTGTTGCCGTGGATGGCTTTGCAGGATGCCCGTTTGAAGGCGGGAATCGAGATCGACAAGTCGGAAGGGTAGGTGTGAGATGGAATCGACGATCGCCAATGACGACGATGTGCTGGAGGCGATGAAGGACGTCGTCGACCCTGAATTGGGTATCAACGTTGTTGATCTCGGCTTGGTGTACGGAGTTTCGGTCGAGGAAGGCAACATCGCCACCATCGATATGACGCTCACGTCCGCCGCATGTCCGCTCACCGATGTGATCGAGGACCAGACCCGTGCAGCTTTGTTGGAAGTGGTGGACGATTTCAAGATCAACTGGGTGTGGATGCCACCGTGGGGTCCAGACAAGATCACCGACGACGGCCGCGAGATGCTTCGGAGCCTGGGTTTCAACGTCTAGTCCGATCATCGCCGGCGCGTAGTATGCCCCGGCCATGATCTCCGCCACCGACCTCGAGTTACGTGCGGGTTCCCAGTTGTTGCTCACCGCCCCGGCGTTGCGGGTCGGAAGTGGTGATCGCATCGGTCTTGTGGGACGAAATGGGGCCGGCAAAACCACCTTGATGCGGGTCCTTGCCGCCGAGGGGCAACCCGCCGCCGGTTCGGTTTCCTCACGAGGCACCGTTGGGTACCTCCCGCAAGATCCGCGAGCCGCCGATGCCTCGGAGAGAGCGGTCGATCGAATTCTGGGCGCACGTGGGTTGGCGGATGCGACTCGAAGGCTGCACCGGGCCACCGAGGCGATGGTAGGAGCCGCCGAAGGGAGCTCGGAGTGGGATAAGGCGGCGTCACGATATTCGCGCGCGGAGACCGACTTCTTGAACCTGGGTGGCTATGCGGCCGAAGCCGAAGCAGCAAGTATCGCTGCGGCGTTGGGCCTGCCTACGCGGGTGCTCGATGCGGAATTGGGCACCTTGTCCGGAGGGCAGCGCCGCCGCATCGAACTCGCTCGGATCTTGTTCGCCAACGCCGACACCTTGCTTCTCGATGAGCCCACCAACCACCTCGACGCTGATTCGATCCGCTGGCTGCGCGAGTTCCTGCGCAGCTATCCAGGTGGATTCGTGGTCATCAGCCACGACGTGGAACTGCTTTCCGAGACGATCGGAAAGGTATGGCACCTCGATGCCAACCGTCGCGAGATCGATCAGTATGCGATGGGCTGGTCGGCGTATCTCGAGGCGCGGGAAGCCGATGAGCGTCGACGACGCCGTGAACGCCGGAATGCGGAGCAGCAAGCCAGCGCGCTGCGGGCCCAAGCCGACAAGATGCGCGCCAAGGCAACCAAGGCGAAGGCCGCGCAGAGCATGCTCAAGCGCGCGGATCGCCTACTCGAGCAGACCGAGGGCGAGCGGGTAAGCGACAAGGTCGCGAAGTTGCGCTTTCCGGAGCCACGGGCGTGCGGCAAGGTGCCGCTGTCGGCCAGTGCCCTATCGAGGTCCTACGGGAGCTTGGAAGTGTTCACTGACATCGACCTCGCTGTGGACCGTGGATCGCGGGTCATGATCTTGGGGCTGAACGGAGCTGGGAAGACCACACTGCTGCGGATCCTCGCTGGCGTCGATGCCCCCGATACCGGGGTGGTCGAGCGTGGGCATGGAGCTGTAGTCGGGTACTACGCACAAGAGCACGAGACCCTGGACCCGACCGCAACGGTGGGTCAAACGCTGGCGAGCGCAGCGCCGGATCTAGACGACACCAGGCGGCGGACGGTGTTGGGCTCATTCCTCTTCCAAGGCGACGACGTCGATAAGCCGACCGGAGTGCTTTCGGGCGGGGAGAAGACTCGTCTTTCCCTCGCCTGTCTTGTGGTGTCTGGTGCGAACGTGCTGTTGCTGGATGAGCCAACCAACAACCTGGACCCCGCGTCGCGGGCAGAGGTACTCACCGCTTTGCGCTCCTACGAAGGAGCGGTCGTCCTGGTAAGCCATGACCCAGGGGCAGTGCAAGCACTGGAGCCAGAGAGGGTTGTGCTGTTGCCGGACGGCGAAGAGGATCTTTGGAGCGAGGACTATGTGGACCTCGTGGAACTGGCCTAGGAGGAATGTCGATGGATGACACCCGGACTTACGTACGTCGCGAACTAGACGCAGAGCACGGCGACGTTTTGCGCATCACCTTGAATCGACCCGAGGTCCGCAACGCACAGACACCACAGATGTGGGACTACCTCGCCGAGATCGGTGAATCAGTGCCCGATGAGGTGCGATTCGTGGTCCTTCGTGGCGAAGGTGTCGATTTCTCTGCGGGGCTCGATCGCGGCATTTTCGCCGACACCAGTTCCAATGGCATGATCGCCGCGCTACAGCGCGATCCTGATGGATTCATCGTTCAGGCGCAGCGCGCCTTCCGGGTATGGACACAGATCCCGCAGATCGTGATCGCCGCGGTGCAAGGCAATGTCATAGGTGCCGGCTTCCAACTCGCACTCGCGAGTGATCTCATGATCGCTCAGCCCGATGCCCGATTCGCACTTCGCGAGACATCGATCGGACTGGTGCCAGATCTTGGCGGAACCGGCGCGTTGATCGACGTCATCGGCTATCGCAGAACCTTCGCGCTGTGTGCAACCGGTGATTTCCTATCTGCTGAGCAAGCTCGTGAGGCAGGCATCGTCGATGAGATCGCGCCGGACCTGGGAAACGCAATCGAGCAGCGGATATATCGACTGCGTGAGGTCAACGCGGGTTCCTTGACTGACCTCAAGCGCTTGCTGCGAAGCGTGGCGTCGGATCAGGACTCCTGGTCCAACGAACGACGCATACAGATCGAGCGTCTGCAAGCCTTGTTCGGCTCGAGTCAATCGTGACCATGCAAACGGTCTGGCAGACCTACCAATCGATGACCAGGGATCGGTCGGTCACGAACAAGAAGGTCGCGCGGTCGACCGTGCGGAGGATCTTCAGATACGCCAGGCCGTATCGCGTGATCATCGCCATATTCCTGATCACTTTGGTAGGGACGTCGCTGCTGAGCGTCGCACAACCGTTGCTTTTCCGACGCATCGTCGATGATGGCATTTCGGTCGGTAACGCGTCATTGGTCACGTGGACCGCGGTCGCCATTGCCGGTCTGGCTATCGGGGATGCGGCGCTGGGTCTGGTGAGTCGCTGGTACTCCTCTCGCATCGGCGAAGGCCTGATCTTCGACTTGAGGACTCAGGTGTACGACCACGTGCAGCGTCAGTCGATCGCCTTCTTCACGCGTACGCAGACTGGTGCGCTGATCTCCCGGTTGAACTCCGATGTGATCGGTGCCCAGCAGGCGTTCACGTCGACGCTTGGGGGAGTGCTGGGCAATCTGATCTCGGTGACCGTCGTGCTCATTGCAATGTTCGCGCTCTCTTGGCAGATCACCCTCGCCTCGCTGATCCTGGTTCCCTTATTTCTCCTCCCGGCTCGCTATATGGGTCGTCGCCTGCAGGCGCTGACGCGCGAGCAGATGACGCTCAACGCTGAGATGAGCTCGCAAATGACCGAGCGATTCAACGTGTCCGGGGCAATGTTGGTGAAGCTCTTCGGCCGACCGGATGCTGAGGCGGGACTGTTCTCCGGGCGGGCATCGCGGGTCCGCGACATCGGAGTGCGGATCGCGATGGCGAACCGTTGGTTCTTCACCGCGCTCACCTTGGTGGCCGCGCTCGCGACCGCCATCACCTACGGTCTGGGGGGCAACCTGGTCATCGACGGAGCCATAACCCTGGGCACGTTGCTGGCCCTGGTGGCGCTCCTGGCTCAGTTGTACGGGCCACTGACGGCACTGAGCAACGTCCGTGTGGATGTGATGACGGCTTTGGTGTCGTTCGAACGGGTCTTCGAAGTATTGGATCTACCGCCGTTGGTGCGCGACCCGGACGATCCACGCCAAGTGCCAGAGGGCGGACTCTCCGTGGCATTCCAAGATGTCGACTTCACCTACCCGACCGGGGCGCAAGTGGGCCTGGCCTCCCTCGAGGGAGTGGCGCGGGAGGAGTCCGTGCACGCCGGTGAGCCGGTATTGCACGATGTCACGTTCGAATCCGCGCCGGGGGCCCTGACGGCGCTCGTGGGTCCGAGTGGCGCGGGGAAAAGCACCATCATCGCCCTCCTAGCTCGGATGTATGACCCAACGTCGGGCTCGGTTCGGATCGGGGGCATCGACCTACGCGACCTCACGACCGCCGATGTGCGTGCGGAGGTCGGAGTAGTGACTCAAGATGCGCACTTGTTCCACGAATCGATCGCGGAAAACCTGCGCTACGCAAGACCGGAGGCAACCGATACCGATTTGATCGAGGCCTGCCGCGCCGCGCAAATATGGGATTTCATCGAATCACTGCCCGATGGCTTGGACACAGTCGTAGGTGACCGGGGCTACCGCCTATCGGGCGGAGAAAAACAGCGGATCGCACTCGCGCGCTTGTTCCTCAAGGCTCCACGGGTGGTGGTGCTGGACGAGGCAACTGCGCACCTGGACAGCGAGAGCGAGCGTCGAGTTCAGCTGGCCCTTGACACCGCCTTGCAAGGGCGCACCAGCGTGGTGATCGCCCACCGCTTATCCACCATCCGCAGAGCCGATCAGATACTCGTAGTAGACGACGGTCGCATCGTGCAGCGCGGGACACACGAAGAGCTGTTAACCGCAGGCGGAATGTACGAGACCTTGTACCGCACGCAATTCGCTGACAGCTGATTACTCAGCAGCGTCACGCGCTTCCCGACGCAGAAAGAAGAACCAGCCGCCGATTGCCACGGCAGCGAATAAGAGCCATTGGATCGCATACGAGATGTTCTGCAGATCGTCCG
>CBFIHB010000003.1:0-38505 GCA_965662415.1 Actinomycetes bacterium
TGTCTGCTGCTACCAATATGGATGGAGTCGCGATACTTCTGAACACCGATCATCGACTGGTGGGCACCGTCGCGAGTGCGGGTAAGGTCGGCCAAATCCTCGCCGAGTTGGAACTCAGCCTTGGTGAGGGCCCGGCCCACCAGGCCATAGCGGAGCGAGGAATGGTTAGCGCTGACCAGCTTCTCTTCGGATCTCGAGATCGATGGCCGGTTTTCGCCGAACATGCCGTGGGTGCGGGAATCGAAGCCGTTTTCGCCCTTCCCCTGCAACTTGGCAGCATCATGGTGGGCGTCATCGAGTTTGCCCGCGCAATGCCCGGGAGTCTCGACTCACGAGAACTGATCGATCTCGCCAACCTCTCGTCGCTCACCACTTCCGCCCTCTTGCTCACCCAGGCCCAAGCAAGCGACAGCGAGACACTCGACCTACTGCAAGTCAACGAACCAACTCAGTTACGAATCCATCAGGCCACCGGAATGGTGTCCCAACAAGCAGGGGTGTCCCTTGCAGATGGCCTCGCTCTCATGCGTGCGTATTCGCTCGCACATGGGGCATCCTTGTCGGAGACAGCACAGAAGATCGTTGCTCGGGAATTGCGAATGGATGAGTCATGAAAAGAGATATCCGGGAAGAGCATTCAACGGCTTCCTTGACAGCAACAGTGATCCAGGCGATGGAGTCCCTCGTGCAGGACTTCGATTACGTTGATCTCGCCTCATCTCTTGTCGCGTCGACCATCGATCTGCTGCAGGCGGATGCCGCCGGAGTCATGATCAGCGACAACACCAAGCTACTTCACGTGGTGGCTGCTTCGGATGAGGACATGAGGACTTTGGAGGTCTTCGAAATTCAGGCGGATGAGGGGCCATGTCTGGACTCTTGGTACTCCGGGCGATTGGTCACCGCAGACGATCTCGCCACAGATGACCGTTGGGACACCTTCCGGACGCAAGCACTCGCACAAGGCTTCCGTTCCGCGCTTGCCGCGCCGCTGCGTCTTCGGGACCACAACATCGGCGCACTCAACGTGCTTTGGCGTAGGACCGATGCGGCGGACCACCGCTCGATTCAGGCAGCTCAGGCGCTCGCAGATCTTGCGGCATTGGGCTTGACCAGTAGGGCCATACCGTCCGAAGCCACGTTCCTGGCCGAGCAGATCCAAAAGACGATCAATGCGCGAGTGACGATCGAGCAAGCCAAAGGCATCATCGCCGAGCAAACGGCTTCAGACATGAATAGCGCGTATGCGCTGATGCGGGATTACTCACGTACTAGCGGGTCCCATCTCATCGACGCAGCCGAACAGATAATTCGCGGGACCGTCACGGCAACAGTGATGCAGGACTACGCACAAAAGCGCAGCTAGTCCGCTCGCGCCCGCGGTTTCGCGAAAACAGAAGCACTAACGAATTGCGGGCGTCAATCGGAGTTCACCCGGGGCACCCAACGGGACCACCGGATGCTCGGGCGCCACTACGGGCGCTGGTAGATACTCGACGCCCAGCGGTGGCCGCTGATCCGCCTGACCCTTGTTCGGCCATAGCGCCATGGCCCGCTCGGCCTGAGCGGTGATCGTCAAGGACGGGTTCACTCCGAGGTTGGCAGTAATCGTGGAGCCGTCAACGATGTGCAGGCCGGGGTAGCCGAAGACCCGGTGGTAGGCGTCCACCACTCCGGAGGCCTCATCGGCGCCGATCACGCAGCCACCGACGAAGTGTGCGGTCAAGGCGGCGTCGAGGTTCTCGAAGACGCTCGCGCCAGGGACTCCCCCGATCTTGTCAGCGACCCTGCGAACCACATCCTGGGCAACCGGCATATAGGTGGGTGCAGGCGTGGATTCGCTCTGATCTGTCGTGAGGCGCCAGCGGGAGAAGGGGCCAAGGCGACTGCGCTTCCCGGTCAAGGTAAGCGAGTTGTCGACCGGCTGCATGATCAATGAGATGACCGTTCGCTCGGAACATCTGCGAAAGTTAAACAACTGGGAGGCGATGCTCGGATTACGCGACAACTCACCGAGCCAGACCCGCCACCTAGGCATCCCGTCTCGCGGCTGGGTCAAGACGGACTGCAAAAGGCCCATCGAGTTCGATCCTTTGCCGTAGCGCACCGGCTCGACGTGGGTGTTCTCATCCGGATACCAACTCGAGGTGATCGCAACCCCCTCGGTGAAGTCCGTGCCCGTGGTGGACGTGGACCGTGCGACCGCGCCGAGAATCGACTCAGAGTTGGTGCGCGAGAGCCGACCGAGTGCCGCGGACAAACGCGGCAACCGACCCTGGTCCTTCATCTTGTGCAGCAACTTCTGGGTGTTGTAGGTGCCCGCGGCGAATACGACCTGCTCGGCTGTGTACCAACGACGAATCCGGTTACCGAACATCCCACTTGCCCTGGTCTCGATCCGGTAGCCACCGTCCGGCAGCGGGTCGATACCCACCACCGTGGTCATCGGCATGATCTGGGCGCCTGCCGATTCAGCAAGGTGCAGGTAGTTCTTCGGCAGTGTGTTCTTCGCGTTCCACCGGCAGCCGGTCATGCACTCACCGCATTCGATACAACCGGTGCGCGCGGGCCCTGCTCCCCCGAAGTAGGGATCGGGTTCGGTGACCCCTGGCGTGCCGAAGTAGACACCCACCGGCGTCATCCGGAAGGTGTGTCCCACTCCCATGTCGTCGGCCACTTGCTTCATCACGATGTCCGATGGCGTCATCGTCGGGTTGTCGGCGATGCCGAGCATTCGTCCGGCTTGGTCGTAATACGGCGCAAGTTCCTTGGCCCAATCGGTAATGCCCGCCCACTGCGGATCGGAGAAGAAGCGCGCCCCGGGGATGTACAGCGTGTTGGCGTACACCAACGAGCCGCCACCCACTCCTGCGCCGGCAAGGATCGCGACATCCTTCATCACATGGATGCGTTGGATGCCGAACATGCCCAGCATCGGCGCCCACAAGAAGGAGCGAAGGTCCCAGGAGGTCTTCGCGAAGTCCTGGTCCGCGAACCGTTTCCCAGCCTCGAAGACGGTAACCCGATAGCCCTTCTCCGAAAGCCGCAACGCCGCGACCGAGCCACCGAAGCCCGAACCGACGATGGCGACATCGGTGTCGAACGCGCTCGGATCGCTCAGTGGCGCGGCCATCACACTTCCTTTCCGGCTACTTCAGGCCCAACTTCTTCATGAGCCCCATGGCTTGGGTAAGGGTGTCACCCCATCGCTCATCGGACCACCCGAACGGCGGATCGAAGCCCAGGGCCCGCTGGGTGGCGATGGTCTGGGGCTCGGTGTACTTGTGCATCCCCTCATCCCCGTGACGACGTCCCACGCCCGATACCCCCATGCCGCCCATCGGAGCCCGCTTGCTGGCCCAGGCCGATGCGTAGCCCTCGTTGATGTTGATCGTGCCGGCTCGCAATCGTCTGGCCAGGCCTTGGGCATGGCGAAAACTCGCGCTGACCACCGAAGCGTTGAGCCCGTATTCGGTGTCGTTGGCCAGCGCCACCGCTTCGTCATCGGAGGCGACCGGGTAGACGGCCACCACCGGGCCGAAGGTTTCGGTGCGGCAAAGGGTCATCGACTCAGTGACCCCGGTAAGGATCGTCGGCGCGTAGAAGTACGGGCCGATGTCGGGGCGAGGCTCACCCCCACAGACAACTGTGGCTCCCTGGTCGCGGGCCTGGTCGACATGTTCACTTACCCTCGCGAGTTGCTTGGCGGAAATAAGTGAGCCGATGTCCGAACCCCACCCGAGGTGCGCGGACATTCGCTGCGCCTCGGTACGGCGAGCGAACGCCTCGAGGAAACCCTCGAAGCGATCCCGATTCACGTAGATGCGCTCCATGGAAATGCACAACTGGCCTGTGTTCGAGAAGCTTCCCCTCACCGCGATCGACGCTGCCCGCTCGAGATCCGCGTCAGCCCGGATGATCATGGCGTTCTTGCCGCCGAGTTCCATCGAGCAGCCGATCAGTCGCTCGCCACAGCGCTTGGCTACTTCCCGTCCAACGGCCGTGGAGCCGGTGAACATCACGTAATCGGCGCGGTCGATCACCATCGGGCCGACAACGGGTCCCTCGCCGGAGACGACAGTGAAGACACCCTCGGGCAGTCCGGCTCGATCCAGCAGGCTCTTGATCCACAGGGCGCTCAATGTCGTTTGGACGTCGGGCTTCAACACGATGGTGTTGCCGGCGATGAGCGCCGGAATCGCATCGCTGGCCGCGAGCGTGACCGGGTAGTTCCACGGCGAGATGACCCCGACCACACCCTTGGGTAGGCGTCGTTCGACCACACCCACGAGTCCGGGGAAGGCACCGAGGCGTCGGCGTGGCCGCAACAATCGCCGGGCATCGCGCGCGTAGTGCCGGGAGGTGATGCACACATCGAGGATCTCCTCGTTGGCATCCTTGCGCGCCTTCCCCGTCTCGCGTTGCACGAGATTCATCCCGAACTGGCGGTCGGCGAGCAAGAGATCGTGAAATCGCAGGATGATCCGCGTGCGCTCATTAAGTGGAAGTGCTGACCAAGGCGCCTGCGCCCGACGAGCGAACTCGAACGCCTCGTCTACGTCGTCCTGCGTGCTCACCGGAAGGCGATAGAGGGGTTCTCCGGTGAACGGCTCGACTACCTCGTGGGCTGGACCGGAGGCGATGAGGCCACGCAGCAATGCCGTTGGATCCATCTGCAGAACCTCCCGTTCACGATCGAATCCCGGAGCATGGGATGGCGTCAGGAGGTTATGACCATATCGACGCGTTGGAACTCCTTGAGATCGGAGTAACCGGTGGTAGCCATCGCTTTGCGCAGGGCGCCGACGATGTTCGCAGTGCCATCGGCGTGATAGGACGGTCCATGTAACACCTCCGCGAAGGTTCCCACCTGTTCCATAAGTTGGCGCTCACCACGCGGGAGCGTCGGATGCCAGGCCTCAGCGCCCCAGTGCGCTCCCCGTCCAGGAGCATCGCTCGCGCGGGCGAAGATCGAACCGACCATCGCCGCATCCGCACCGCAGGCGAACGCCTTGACTACATCACCGCTCGTGCCCATCGAGCCATCGGCGATGACATGTACGTATCGCCCACCTGATTCGTCGAGGTAATCGCGTCGAGCGGCCGCAATCTCAGCAACGGCGGTGGCCATCGGCACCCGCACACCGATGACATCGGAGGTGGTGTGACTCGCTCCACCACCGAAGCCGACCAATACCCCGGCGGCTCCAGTACGCATGAGATGCAATGCCGCCTGCCGGGTGCTGCAACCGCCCACGATCACCGGGACGTCGAGTTCATGGATGAACTCCTTGAGGTTCAACTCGTTGCCATCGGAGCCGACATGCTCCGCCGATACCGTGGTTCCACGAATCACGATGATGTCCGCTCCCGCCTTGGCTGCGATCGGGGCGAGTTGTGCCGTTCGAGCTGGGGAGACCGCGACCGAGACGATGATCCCTGCCTCCTTCATCTCCCCGATCCGCTGAGCGATGAGATCGGAGTCGACGGGGGCGTCGGCGTACAGGCTCTGCATGTTGCCGATCACGGTGCCCTCGTATCCCGCCGCGATGTCCTCGAGGTGCGCGATCGGATCGGCGTAGCGAGCCCACAGTCCCTCGAGGTTCAAGGACGCCAGGACACCGAGCCGTGCGAGCTCGATCGCACTCGCCGGGGAAACCACGGAATCCATCGGCGCGGCCAGGATCGGGGTTTGGAAGGTGTACGCGTCGATGCTCCAGGTGGTGGAGACGTCCTCGGTATTGCGGGTTCGGCGGCTCGGCGCGATGGCCACCTCATCGAACGAATACGCGCGAGCCGCCTGCTTGGACCCGCCGATCAGCACATCGGCCACGGCTATCGACCTGTGTAGTTCGGGGCTTCGAGCATCATTTGGACATCGTGGGGGTGGCTCTCGCGCAGTCCCGCCGCGGTGATCTGTACGAAGCGGCCACGTTCGATCAGTTCGGCGACGGAAGCCGTTCCGGCATAGCCCATGGCAGCCCGCAATCCACCGATGAGTTGATGCGCGACTGCTGCCAGCGGGCCGCGGTAGGCGACCATGCCTTCGATGCCCTCGGGCACGAGTTTGTCGTCACTCAGGACGTCGTCTTGGAAGTAGCGATCCTTGCTGTACGAGCGTGCTTGGCCGCGCGATTGCATCGCCCCCAGCGAACCCATGCCACGGTATGACTTGAACTGCTTGCCGTTCACGAACACGACCTCACCGGGAGCCTCCTCACACCCAGCTAGCAGTGAGCCGAGCATGACGGTGCTCGCACCGGCAACGATCGCTTTCGCGATGTCGCCGGAGTACTGGATGCCGCCGTCTCCGATCACCGGAACGCCAGCGGGCGCGCAGGCTCGGTACGCCTCGTTGATGGCGGTGATCTGCGGAACCCCGACTCCTGCCACCACCCGGGTAGTGCAAATCGAACCTGGACCAACACCCACCTTCACGCCGTCCGCACCGGCATCGACGAGCGCCTTCGCGCCCTCGAAGGTTGCGACGTTTCCACCCACGATGTCGATGCGGGATTCCTTTTTGAGCCGGCGAACCATGTCGAGCACCGACTGGGAGTGTCCGTGCGCCGTGTCCACCACCAGGAAATCAACGCCAGCCTCGATCAACGAACTCGCTCGTTTCTCGGCGTCCTCCCCGACACCCACGGCGGCACCAACGACCAGCCGGCCATCGGCATCCTTGGTCGCGTGCGGGTATTTGTCGGACTTGACGAAGTCCTTCACGGTGAATAAGCCCTTGAGTTTGTTGTCGGCATCGACGATCGGTAGCTTCTCGACTTTTTGCTGGGCAAGAAGAGCGAGTGCTTCGTTCGGATCGATACCCACGGGCGCAGTGACCAGCGGCATGCGCGTCATTACTTCGTGGACCGGACGCGACATGTCCTCTTCGAAGCGCATGTCCCTGTTGGTGACGATTCCTTGGAGAACGCCAGCTGCATCGACCACCGGAACTCCGGAGATGCGGTACCGACCGCACATAGCATCGACATCAGCCAACGAATCATTAGGTCCGCACGTGATCGGGTTGCCGACCATTCCTGCTTCGGATCGCTTCACGAGGTCTACCTGCCCCGTCTGCTCCTCGATCGGCAGGTTGCGATGCAAGACCCCCACTCCACCCTGTCGAGCCATGGCGATCGCCATGCGCGCTTCGGTGACGGTGTCCATGGCACTGGAGACCAGCGGCATCCGGACGGCGATATTGCGTGTGACGTGACTCGCGGTGTGGACGTCGCTGGGCACGATGTCCGACGCCCCGGGCAGTAAGAGGACGTCGTCGAAGGTGAGCCCCCGCAGGGCGACCTTGTCGGTCTTCGCGCCGCCTATGTCCACGGCGTCAGGCTACTCACATTCCCAGCGCACGTGAGAGCCGCGCCACCGTCTCGGTGAGGTCGGTAGCTACCGACACTCCCGCAGGCGGGGTGCCGTGCCATCCCGGTCCGCCGGCTAGGACCGCCGGAGACGGACGAAGGGCCGGCAGGTCGGCAAGGGTCTGGATCCGGGCGGAACCGGGGATCTGGGCCCACACGAAGACCGCCGCGGGTCCGGTCCGGCGCACTGCCTGAAGCAGTGTGTCCTGCGGGACCCGGGCACCCAACATGCGCACGCCGATCCGCCGCTCAGCAAGTGCAGCTGCCACCGCCCACAAGGGCAGGAAGTGCGTCTCCTCCTCTGCGGCGGCAAGTAGAACCGAACGCGAATTGACCGGATCTTTGAGTTCCTTGGCCCGATCGGCGAGCACCGAGTGGACCGAATCGCTCAGGACGTGCTCGACGTCGATGCCCCGGCCGCTGGTCTCCCAGCGCTGCCCCACACCGGCGAGCACGGGCACGAGCAGGTGATCCCACGTCCATACGACACCACGACGATCGATGGTCTCGCGGATGATCCGCTGGCAGGCCGCTCCGTCGAGGGCGAGTGCTGCACGTGCGAGTCCACGGGACGCCGGGGTTCCGCCGGGAATGGGAATCACCTGGCCCCCACCGCTGCGACCCGCGCCGCGACCTGTCGGGGCGCCCGGCGTGCTGTCAGGCAGCACCATCGGCTCATCACCCATGCCGGTGGCGATGTCGGTGACTGGCGCCAACGACGACGCATCCACTTCCAGAGCCATGGCGTCCCGGGCGGCATCGCCCGGGGGGATCCCGGCTTGGACCAGGCGACGCATGTGTTCCAGGCGCGCGAGATCGGATGCTGTGTAGCGGCGGTGCGATCCGGCCCGGTGCTCACTAGGGCCCAGCCCGTAGCGACGGTCCCAGGTCCGCAACGTGGCCGGCGCCACACCCAGACGCCGGGCTACCGCCGCGACGGTCAATCCCGGGGCCGACAGACGCTGCTCTCCGGCAGGGGAAGACCCCTGAATGTCGCTGACCACCGGGTAATTGTGGGATGCACCGCCCCGATCCGCATCCGCAGCCTGGTCCAGCCGTCTGAATCGGTTCATAAATTGTTCAACTCGGAATATTGACTAACCTGTGGCGCGATTGATATCGTTTCAGGCGTACGGAAAGAGACCTACTCGGAAAGGACTCTCATGGCAGACGTTTCACGGCTCCCCGGCCCGAATGCCGACATCTGGGACTGGCAACTCGACGGCGCCTGCCGCGGTGAGGACCCCGGTGTCTTCTTCCATCCTGAAGGGGAGCGCGGACCCGCTCGGGCCGCCCGCGAAGCGGCCGCCAAGGCCATTTGCGCGCAATGCCCCGTCATCAGCCAGTGCGCTGCCCACGCCCTCGAGGTACGTGAGCCGTACGGCGTGTGGGGTGGCCTGTCCGAAGACGACCGCGAGGCCGTCTATGCGGGTCGCCGCCGGCTTCCCGTGGCTGTCTAACTATTTGACTTTCTGCATCCCTCCTCAACGACGAAGGGCGCCGGTGATCCCGGCGCCCTTCGTCGTCCTTGCGGACGGTGTCCTGTGATCTAGTGCGAGTGCCCGTGGTGCGCGTGGCCGTGACCCGCGGTGTCTTCCTCATCCTCGGGCTTTTCGACTACAAGCGCTTCCGTGGTCAGCAGCATGGCTGCGATCGACGCTGCGTTCTCCAGTGCCGACCGGGTGACCTTGACCGGGTCGATGACGCCCTGGGCGACGAGGTCTCCGTACTCACCGGTCGCTGCATTCAGACCGTGGCCCGCGGGCATCTCCGCAACCTTCGAAACAACCACGTAGCCGCGATCGCCAGCGTTCTCGGCGATCCAGCGCAGCGGCTCGGCCGCCGCCCGGCGCACGACGCCCACACCGGTGGCCTCATCTCCATCGAGCCCGAGGTTGTCGTCGAGGACGGTCGCAGCTTGCACAAGCGCGGTGCCGCCACCGGAGACGATCCCTTCCTCGATAGCAGCTCGAGTAGCCGAAACCGCGTCCTCGATGCGGTGCTTCTTTTCCTTGAGTTCGACCTCGGTATGTCCGCCAACGCGGATCACCACCACGCCGCCAGCCAGCTTCGCAAGCCGCTCTTGCAGCTTCTCGCGATCCCAGTCTGAATCGGAGTTGTCGATCTCCCGCTTGATCTGCGCCACACGCTCTTCGACCGCGGCGTGCTCTCCGCCTCCGTCGACGATCGTGGTGTTGTCCTTGGTTACAACGATGCGACGCGCTTGGCCCAGAACCTCCAGACCCACCTGATCGAGCTTGAGGCCGACCTCAGCGGCGACGACCTGCGCACCGGTCAGGATCGCGATGTCCTGCAAGATCGCCTTTCGGCGGTCACCGAAGGCAGGCGCCTTGACCGCGCAGGAAGTGAATGTTCCACGGATCCGGTTCACCACAAGGGTGGACAGCGCTTCGCCCTCCACATCCTCGGCGATGATCAACAGCGGCTTCCCGGCTTCGACGACCTTCTCCAGGAGCGGCAGGATCTCGCTGACAGCGGAGACCTTCCCCTGCACCAGCAGGATGCGGGCGTCTTCGAGAACGGCTTCCATCCGATCGGCATCGGTGACGAAATACGGGGAAATGTAGCCCTTGTCGAACTGCATTCCCTCGGTGAAGTCCATTTCCATTGCCGTGGTGCTCGACTCCTCGACGGAGATGACTCCGTCCTTACCGACCTTGTCGAATGCATCGGCGATCATCCCGCCGATCTCCGGGTCCTGGCTGGAGATGGTGGCAACATTCGCGATCTCGGCCTTGCCATCGACATCGCGAGACAGTTCCACGAGCTTCTCGGTCACTGCCGCGACCGCCTTGTCGATGCCGCGCTTCAATGACATCGGGTTCGCACCGGCGGTAACCTGCTTGAGCCCGTCATGCACCATCGCCTGCGCAAGCACTGTTGCGGTGGTGGTGCCGTCGCCGGCGATGTCGTTCGTCTTGGTGGCCACTTCCTTGGCCAGTTGGGCGCCGAGGTTCTCGTAGGGATCCTCCAACTCGATCTCGCGTGCGATCGTAACGCCATCGTTCGTGATGGTCGGCGCGCCCCATTTCTTGTCGATCACGACGTTACGGCCCTTGGGGCCGAGCGTGACCCGAACTGCATCGGCAAGGGCGTCGACACCGCGCTCGAGGCTACGGCGGGCTTCCTCGTCGAATTCCAGGATCTTGGACATGTGCTTCCTCGGTTTGTGAGTGGTTAACGCAGGTAGAACATCGGAACGTACTGCTCAGAAACGTCGTGGGCCCCGGCCCCGCGTGGGGACCGGGGCTCACGTCATGTTGGTGGGAAGGGCCCTTACTTCTCGACGACGGCGAGAACGTCGCGCGCCGAGAGGATCAGGTACTCCTCGTTGTCGTACTTGACTTCGGTGCCGCCGTACTTGCTGTAGATGACGACGTCACCGACCTTGATATCGAGCGGAACACGCTTGTCACCGTCATCGTCGAACCGCCCCGGGCCGACGGCGAGGACCTTGCCCTCTTGCGGCTTCTCCTTGGCGGTATCGGGAATGACGAGGCCTGAAGCAGTGGTCTGCTCGGCTTCTAGGGTCTGGACCAAAATCCGGTCCTCGAGGGGCTTGATGGAAACCGACACGATTGCATCCTCCGGATGAGTCGGCGGCCGCCCTTGCGGGCGGGTAACGGCTAGGACTGTTGGCAGTCTCACAGGGAGAGTGCCAAGTGGAACAGTACGCGGCACTTAGCACTCTGTCAATTCGAGTGCTAGGCGGGTCGCGCCTGGCACCATCACCGGATGGACGCTCGGCCGACGGATGCACAGCAGGCGCTGGTGTCCCTGGCCCGGGATTGGCCACCCGAGGCCCGTCAGGAGTTGATCTCTCCCCCGGTCGACGAGGACGCACGAGAACCGGATCCCCTACGCACGATTGCCGAACTGCGGCGCGCGCATCCGCAGTGGTCCCCGGAATTCGCCGCAGCAGTCGCCACCCAGCGCGAACTCATCGCCCGGGGACGCGGCAGGGGCGTGATCCCCCCAGGTCCGTGGCTGGCCACCCGGGTGGGCCTGGAGCAATCGACCCGGTTGGCCGTTGCGCGCCGTCGCGCGCACCACCTTGCCGCCGCGGGGGTCGCCAGCGTGGTTGATCTAACCGCCGGACTCGGGGTCGATTCCTGGGCCTGTGTTGACAGGGGCCTGCATGTAGTGGCCATCGAGCGCGACCCGCTTACGGCGGAGTTGTGCCGAACGAATGTGCCCGGGGCCCACGTGCACCACGCTGATGCCACCGAGGTGGCGGTCGATTTCGCAGCTGACTTACCCAATCCGGTGTGCTGGCTGGTCGATCCCTCGCGACGCTCAGCATCGTTGCGCCCGGATGGCTCCCGCGCAGGCCCGGAGCGCGATCCCGAGCGCTGGTCCCCGCCCTGGTCATTCGTCGAACACCTACGGGACACCCGGGAGTGGGTCGCCGCGAAGGCTCCCGGGGGGTTCCGCCCCGGGCCCAGTTGGTCAGCGGAATGGGTGGGGGTAGCGAACTACGTGGCCGAGTGCGCGGTCTACTCCTTGCCCAACCCGGCGCTGGTGCACCCCCGTCAGGCCACCTTGCTCGGTGCTGGCGTCGATGCCAGTGATCTGACGCACGCGGTCAGCGATGTTGGGGCACCAGTCGGGGCTGTGTGCGAGTACCTCGGCGAACCGCACCCGGTATTCCATCGGGCCCTCGCGAGCCTGTGCGGGGACAGGGCACGGCAAGTCAGCGCCGACAGTACGTGGATCACCTCCGACGCACCCACGATCCGCGGCGTTCGGTGGCTGCGAATCATCGGCACCGCACCGCTGAAACGCATGGGAGCACTCGCCAGAGCCCACGGAGTCGAGGCAGTCGCGGTGAAGTCACGTGAATCACCGACGTCGTTGAGCGCCATTCGCTCAAAGGTCGGGCTGCCCGACGGAAATGAATTCGCAGTCGTGATCGCCCACGGTCTGTCCGATGCGATCCTCGCGCAGTTCGTGCCCGCCGACTGAACTGCTAGCTCAAGCGTGGCAGGTACTCCGCTAGGTCCGCCGGCCGCAATCCCGCCTTTCGCGCGATACGTAGGGCCTTGTTCAAATCCTGAGCAAGATCAGGACCGAAGTGCAGCAGGATTATCGATCCGCGGCGAAGTTTGCCATCGCGGTAGTCGACCCGCCCATCATGAATCACCGTGTCCCACATGACGATGCGTTCGATGCCACATCGCCGCGACACAGCACGCACGCGCGGACTATCCGCAGCCGCGCCGTAAGGGGGCCGCATCATCCACGGCATCGAGTCGAAGTCACGGGTGAGTTTCCGTTGGGTGTAACAGATCTCATGATCGAGATCGGTCGAGACGAGCGAGAACGACGCATGTGTCGCACTGTGATTTTGCACCGAACCCAACGCCGAGACTCGCTCGAAATAGCGCGAACGATCCTTGACGGTCCATGCCGTCAGGAAACTGGTGACCGGGATGTCCCTCGTTTCGACTAGTCGTCGAGCAGCCGGATCCTTGTGAATGCCGTCGTCGATAGTGATGAATACGACGTCGTCATCGGTGTCCACTCGGTAAACAGGGCGCAGATCCGGGAGGACCGCGTAGCCACTGGGCTTGCCGGTCGATCGAACATCTTCGACCGCGGGGGACGTGGCTGCCTGACTTATCGGTGCCAGTGCGAGGGCCGCGGCCACACCGGCAGCCAGAGCCGCCGTCACTACGCGCACGTGGATCTCCTAGGTCAGGGGAAGTAGGCCCGTGAGCCATGACCGAGCCCTCAGTGTACGCCAGCAGCGGGTGTGATTAGGAGGAGTCGTCGACCAACAGTTGTTGAACATCGAACGTCGAGGTTGCCGGGAATCCGGCACGTGAAGGTGACACGCCCTGGCGGATCAACCGCGCCCCGAGGGCAGCCACCATCGCCCCGTTATCGGTGCACAGGTCAGCGCGAGGGACCCGGAGTCGGACCCCCGCACTGTCGCATCGGGATTCAGCCATGGCCCGAAGTCGGGAATTGGCCGCTACCCCACCCCCAAGCACCAGGTGATCGATACCCAGATCACCGCAGGCTGCTACTGCTTTGCGGGTGAGCACATCGGCCACCGCCTCCTGGAAACTCGCAGCTAGGTCAGCGGTCGGGATCTGCTCGTCACGCAATGCCCGAGACACCGCCGTCTTCAAACCGGAGAAGGAGAAGTCGTAGCGATGCTTCGGATCGTGCGCCAAGGCCCGGGGTAGGTCGATGGCATCCGCGCGCCCATCCTTGGCGATCCGGTCGATTTGTGGACCACCGGGAAAGGGCAGGTCGAGCAACCGGCCCACCTTGTCGAAGGCCTCGCCTGCGGCATCATCGAGTGTTCGACCGAGAGCCTCCACCCGTCCTCCCGACATGACCAGCAACGAGGAATGTCCGCCGGAGACCAAAAGGGCGACTAACGGATCGGGAAGTTCTCCGTGCTGCAATTCATCCACCGCCACGTGCGCCGCTAGATGGTTGACCGCGAACACGTCAACACCCAATCCGGCAGCCAGACCCTTGGCCGCCGCAACCCCGACAAGTAACGATCCGACGAGTCCTGGGCCTGCGGTGACAGCGATCGCATCGACGTCCGTCAACTCGATCCGGGCTCGAGCGCACGCTTCATCGACCGCGGGCCCGATCGCATCAACGTGTGCGCGGCTGGCCACCTCGGGAACAACTCCACCGAATCGCGCTTGATCGTCGATACTCGATGAGATCACGTTGGCCGCCAGCGAGCCATCGATCACCACGCCGACGCCCGTCTCATCGCAGGACGTCTCGATGCCAAGCACTACCGAACTCATGAGGCAGCCAGCGGACGCAACTGCAGGATCAATGCATCCGATCCATCGGGGTAGTAGGAAGAACGGCGACTAATCACCGCGAAGCCGCGTCGCCCATACAAAGCGAGTGCGGCTTCGTTGTCAGCGCGCACTTCCAATGTCATGGATCGCGCCCCAGCCGAGCCAGCCGATGCGATCGCCACGTCCAGCAATTGCCCGCCAACTCCCCGCCCACGATGCTCGTCGGCTATCGCGAGAGTTTGGACGTCGCTTTCGGGGGCGAGAAGGAAGATTCCGCAGTAGCCGACGATCACGTCATCGCTCCATGCGACCTGGTAGCGGCGTGTGGGCTGAGCGAGTTCCGTCCAGAACTGCTCGATAGTCCAGGTGTCGCGGGGAAAGCACTGTTGCTCGAGTTCATGGACCTGCGGAATGTCCCACCAGCGCATCGTTCGGATCTCGATCATGACCCTGGCCCCGCGGGCAAAGTGACATCTGGCTGCCGCAGGTACAAGGGTGTGGGGTGGAACAGCGGTCCGGTACCCAAGGCGAAGTTCTGGGCGTCGTTGCCGTGTGGCACCAAGGCACCCTCGACCGGGTGCGGTTTGACACCGGATGCGAGCAAGACGGCCACCTCGTGCGCCAAGACCGACGGATCGATCTCGATCTCCTCGAAAGTGCGCTCTCGGGGAATCTCGGTCAGCACCATGGGTCCGGCGATGCGCTGCACACGATCACCTACCGAGTAACGAGCCCAATAGACCTCGCTCCTACGGGCGTCGGCAGTGATCGCGAAAAGCGCTCCATGCGCCAGTGTCGGAGATTCGGACCGCGCACACTGCCAAGCCCGGGCATCCAACGAGCACACGCCCAAGACCGGAACCGACCATGCGCGACCCAACCCGATCGCGAAGGCGATCCCCACTCGCAAGCCCGAGTACGGGCCAGGACCGATGCCCACGGCGATCGCTTCCACTGTCGTTACATCGGAGATGGCTGGTGAGATCGTGTCAGCGAACAACAAGTCGATGCCCTCAGCGTGGCGTCGGCCCCCGGGCATGCGCGCCTGAACTCCAGGTCCTGCGAGCGAGCCGGTGCCCATTACCGTCACCGCACTCGAGGTATCGACGGCCACGATCCTGAAGCGGTCTCGACAGCTGTGAGCAGGGCGCGGGATACGGGACCTCGCGCAATGAACTCCAAGGTCCGCGCATCGTCATCGATGGCGAATCGGACCTCCAGGCGATCCTCCGGTAACGCCGCAAGAACCCGGTCACCCCATTCGACTACGAGCACCCCGCTCTCGTAGTCCAGGTCCAGATCATCCCACTCCTGAAGTGAATGCACTCGATAGGCATCGACGTGCACGAGATCCTCGCGTTCCCCCCGATGCTCACGAGCAACGACGAAAGTCGGGCTCGTAACCGCCTCCCGCACGCCCAGGGCTGCACCAAGCCCCTGCGTAAAGGTCGTCTTGCCTGCCCCCAACTCCCCGATCAGGATCACGGCGATGCCTGCATTCGCCAGACTGCCGAGAACCCAGCCCAATTCACGGGTGCGCTCGACGCTTTCACTGCGGATGATCACGCGACACTGCGCTCAGACTCAAGGCCACGCCGCACGCGCTCGATCAGCCCCCAGATGAGTTCGGTGACCTCTCCAGGATGCTCGAGCATGACCATGTGTCCGGCATCACCGAGCACCGCGAACTCCGCACCCGGGATAGCGGCGACGATGTCTTCGCTGAGCGTCGGTGGAGTCAGGCGATCCTTCTCACCGACGATCACGAGCACCTCGGCCTTTTGCAGTATCGGGAGCATCGCGTGCTTGTCGTGGTCTTGCAGCGCGGGCAGGAATTCCGCTACGACCTCCAACGACGTTCCCGCAATCATCGATGCCACGAATCGACTCACCCGATCAGAAGTTGGGGAGCCGAAGGAGTACATCCGGGTGAGCAGCAAGCCGAAATCGCTCTCGTCCCATCCATCGATGAGATTTGCACGCTTGGCAAGCGTCGCGGCGATCGGAGGCGCGACAGTCTGGACGAGACGGCCAAGCGGTTGCGGGAAGCCCAGCGAGTTCGCGGCCACATCTCCCGCGGTGGTGGCGATGAGTCCGATGCCACGGATGCGGTCACCGATTTCGTCCGGATGAGCTTCGGCGTATGCCATCACACTCATTCCGCCCATCGAGTGTCCGATCAAGATCACCGGACCGCTGGGGACGACAGCCTCAAGAACCGCGGCAAGATCGAGACCGAGTTGTTCGATGTGATGGGACTCGTAGTTCGCTCGACCGGAGCGACCATGACTGCGTTGGTCGTAGAACACCATGCGAACCCGACCCCGCAGTCCCTCGCGCTGGAAGTGCCAGGAATCCTGGTTCAAGGCATAACCGTGCGCGAAGACGACCGTGAGGTCAGGCTCCTTTGCAGCATCGGGCGCACTGGTTGGGTCCGCTGGTTCAACTTCATCGACTTCGACGTGCAATACGGTTCCGTCGGCGGTGACGATCTCCCGTTGCTCACCACGCAAAGTGCCGAGATCGGCACCGGCACCTTCCGCCACCGGAAGCGCCGTACGCCTTATCAGGGCCCGTTCAGCTAGCACCCCGACCGCAGCGCCAGCAGCCAGTACACCGGCGGCGGCCAAGCCACGGCCGGCCACCCGGACAGCGGAGGTCAGTTCCATCGGCGCCATTCTTGCGCGGCTCAGTCCCCCGACCGGTAGCGGCGTGGGATGCGTGGACCCAACCGCGTCACGATCTCGTATCCGATGGTGTCTGTTCGCTCGGCCCACTCGTCGGCCGTGGGCTCGGTCAGATCCCCGGCACCGAAGCACCGGACTTCATCGCCGGCGTGGTCTCGCGCGTCGGGTCCGAGATCGACCACGAACTGATCCATCGCCACCCGGCCGATGATCGGGCAGCGCCGATCCGCGATTTGCACCTCGACGCGGTTGGAGGCCGAGCGGGGGATGCCGTCGCCGTAGCCAACGGGGACGAGACCGACCATCGTGTCCGTAGGCACCTGCCAACTACCCCCGTAGGAGACCCAGGTTCCCGCCGCTATCGGCTTGACCAAGGCAAGCCGGGCGCGCAGCGTCATGGCCGGCCGCAAGCCCAGATCTGCCGCGCTTCCCATCTGCTCCCCCGGAGTGAGCCCGTACAAGGCGATACCCGAGCGAACCAGGTCGAATGCGAGATCGGGGCGCGACAGTGCGGCGGCACTGGCCGCCAAGTGGCGCAGGTGGGGCTGCACACCGATGGCGTCGGCTTCATCCAAGGATGCGGTGAAGGCCGCCGCCTGGGTATCGGTGCGTGGATCGCCCGGGACATCCGCGCTACCAAGGTGAGACCAGATCCCCACCACCTCGACATGCCCCATGTCCTGCGCTGCCTTCGCCGCTTCCACCAGCGCAGGCCATGCGCCGTGGACAGCGCCGTTTCGTGCCAAGCCCGTGTCTACCTTCAGGTGGATGCGGGCCCGCCGCCCCAGGCTTCGAGCCGCGTCGACGACTTCCGCGAGCGACCAGCCATCGGAGACCGACAGGTCTATATCCGCAGCCACACAATCGATGATCGATCGATCCCCCGGCGACCACAGCCAGGCAAGCACCCGGCCCCGATCTCCGCTCGCGCGCAAGGCCAACGCCTCGGTCGGCAGTGCAACGCCGAGCCACTGTGCGCCAACGTGCCGCAACCATGGAGCCACCCGATCGACCCCATGCCCGTAGGCATCGGCCTTGACCACCGCCATGACCGGCACCCCAACCTCGCCCACACGCGTGAAGTTCGCGCCGATGGAATCGAGGTCCACTGTGGCCACCGCTCGGGTCGGATCTCCGCTCAACATGGCAACCGCCCCCGGCGCACTCCGGCGATCACATCGGGCATTACCCGTATGAGGTCTTCGGCGACGATCGGCCGGTCCACCTGGGTTGCACACCTGCCCGCCATTCCATGCAACCAGACCGCCGCCGCAACCACCTGAGCGGCGGTTATGCCCTTGCTGTTGTCTTCGTCGTCTATCTGCGCATTGTGTGCCAGTAGTCCGCCGACCAGGCCGGACAGGACGTCGCCACTGCCTGCGGTAGCTAGCGCGGGTGTTCCTGCGGTGTCGATGAAGCCTCCGCCCACGGGATCCTCCACAACGGTCGCCGGGCCCTTTCGAACCACGATGGCACCGATCGCCGCCGCGGCATCTGGTCGATCACCGAAGAGGGCCGCATGCTCACCGGCATGAGGTGTCAGCACGGTTGTCAGTCCGCGTTGATGGCGAGCATGGACTCGATCCCTAAGGCCGTGATCCGCCGCGAGGGCACCCAACGCCCCGGCATCGAGAACCACTGGAACCTCACACTCCAACACCGCCGAGATCAACTCGACGTCGTGATGATCCCCCACGAATCCGGGTCCGCATACCCACGCCCGAACTCGCCCCATAGCGCGTGGATCGTCATGGGCGGATACGACCTCCGGGTATGCACGAATCACCTCGGCAGCCACACCGTCCTTGCGATCGATGATGCACGTCATGCCCGCACCGGCGTAGCGCGCACCACCCACAGTCAATACCGCAGCCCCCGGGTAGCGCTGACTCCCGGCGGCGATTCCGACCACGCCCCGCCGGTACTTGTGATCCTCGATACGTGGTTCGCCGATCATCGGCACGATGTCGGAGGCCTCGAGTACCTGCCAGTGCGACGCACCCGCATACTCGTCCAAGCCGATATCGATAAGGCGCACCGCTCCGGTGAATTCGCGGCCCGGCATGGCGAACAAACCCCGCTTGGCCAAGCCGAAGGTGACGGTGAGATCGGCGTTGAAGGCAGTTTCCTCGCCGACCGCTCCACTATCGGGATCCACCCCGCTCGGGATATCGACCGCGACCCGCAGGGCATCGGCTCGATTCGCGCGGGCAACCATGGATGCGACATCGGCGCGCAGCGGTCCGCTCGCCCCGATTCCCACGATGCCATCGAGGATGAGATCGGCTTGCGCGAGCAATTGGTCCGGTGCCGTCCCGGCATCCACGAGCCGACCGCCCGCGGCAAGTAACGCCAGAGCCCCAGCCTCGTGTCGACCCATCGCCAAGGGGACCGCAATTACCTGAGCTCCGCGCCGCTGCAGTTCGGCTCCCGCGAAAAGTGCATCGCCTCCGTTGTTGCCTGAGCCCACCAACACGACTATGCGTCGTCCGGCAACTCCGCCCGTTACCTCGTGCAGAAGACGGGCGCACTCCACGGCCAACCCGAAGGACGCACGCGCCATCAAGGATCCCGCAGGCACACGGGCCATAACGTCCTCTTCGGCAGCGCGAATATCGGCCACCGGGTAGAGGCCCAACATCACTCGACCGTGACGGACTTGGCGAGATTGCGAGGCTGGTCGACGTCGTGTCCCTTCAAGGTGGCCAGTTCACAGGCGAATACCTGCAGAGGAACAGTCGACACGAGCGGCTGCATGAGCGTGGGAGTCTCGGGGACCCGGATAACGTGATCGGCGAACGGAACGATCGATTCATCGCCCTCCTCGGCGATGGCGATCACCCGAGCGCCGCGAGCCCGGACTTCCTGGATGTTCGACACGATCTTGCCGTGCAGGACCGCACGCCCCTTGGGCGATGGAACGACGACGATCACCGGCACACCGTCTTCGATCAAGGCGATGGGGCCGTGCTTCAACTCCCCCGCGGGAAATCCCTCCGCGTGCATGTAGGCCAGTTCCTTGAGTTTCAACGCGCCCTCGAGCGCCACCGGATAGCCGACATGCCTACCAAGGAACAGCACCGACGTGGCTTCTCGATACTCGCGGGCCAGGGCTCGAATCGGCTCAACGGTGTCGAGCACCAGATCGACCTTCTGCGGCATATCCCGAAGATCGTCGAGAATCGCCCGGATCTCGTCTTCGAACATCGCTCCGCGCGCCTGAGCCAGGTACAGGCCGACTAGGTAGGCCGCGATGATCTGGGTCAAGAAAGCCTTGGTCGATGCCACGGCGATCTCCGGGCCGGCGTAGGTGTACAACACTGCATCCGATTCCCGCGGGATCGTCGAGCCGACGGTGTTGCAGATCGCGAGAGTTCGCGCACCCTGGGATTTGGCGTAACGAAGCGCCATGAGTGTGTCCATGGTCTCGCCGGACTGGGAGATGGCGATCACCAGCGAATCCGGGCCGACAATCGGATCCCGATAGCGGAATTCACTGGCCAACTCGACATCTACCGGCAGCTTGGTCCAATGCTCGATGGCGTACTTGGCCACCATGCCCGCATGCGCTGCGGTACCACAGGCAACGACAACGACCTTGGTTACCTCTCGCAAGATCCGGTCATCGAGATCGGTCTCATCGAGTTGGATGCGCTGTTCGGAGTTCACTCGTCCGCGTAGAGAGTCGGCAACAGCCTTGGGCTGTTCGGCGATCTCCTTGAGCATGAACAGATCGAAGCCGCCTTTCTCCGCAGCCGAAGCGTCCCAATCGATGGAGAACGGTTTGGCTTCGACTGGCGCACCTGAGAAGTCGAGAACCTCGACCGAATCGGAGCGCAGCACAACGATCTGGTCTTGCCCTAACTCCAGCGCCTCGCGTGTGTGTTCGACGAAGGCAGCAACATCGCTAGCCAGGAAGTTCTCCCCTTCTCCGAGTCCGACCACGAGAGGCGAGCTCCGACGCGCCCCGACGACTGTTGTCGGATCGTGCGGGTCCATCGCAACGAGCGTGAAGGCTCCCTCGAGTCGATGACATACGACTTGCATCGCAGTCGTGAGATCGGAGTCGGGCATTACTTCGGCGAGCAGATGGGCTACCACCTCGGTGTCGGTCTCCGAGGTGAGAACGACTCCCCGACCTTCTAGTTCTGCGCGCAGTTCGGCAAAGTTCTCGATGATGCCGTTGTGAATGACCGCGATTCGTCCGTCTTCGCTCACGTGTGGATGCGCGTTGTGATCGGTCGGTCCACCGTGCGTCGCCCAGCGGGTATGCCCGATACCGGTCGTGGATTGCGGCAACGGATCCTGACCGATGAGGGTCTCCAAATTCGCGAGTTTGCCGGCCTTCTTGCGCACCTCGAGACGGCCCTCACTGATAACGGCCACGCCCGCGGAGTCGTAGCCGCGGTACTCCAAGCGACGCAGGCCGGACACGATCACTTCGAGGGCCTGCTTCTCGCCTACGTAGCCGACGATTCCGCACAT
This sequence comes from Actinomycetes bacterium, assembly GCA_965662415.1. Lineage (GTDB taxonomy): Bacteria > Actinomycetota > Actinomycetes > S36-B12 > S36-B12 > S36-B12. The sequence continues at coordinate 21,349 of CBFIHB010000003.1, forward strand.
GCCCGCAAGACTACGCCCGGGATGGGAAGGTAGGGCTGTGCTCACCGTGCGGGTCGCTTGCAGTGCCGACCTCAGTCAGCGCTGCGAAGAGATTCTCCAGGCGACACCGAGCCTGACCGGGCTATCGATCTACCGCGATGCCGGTGTCGATCCGAAGGGGGATGTATTCGAAGCTCAGGTCGAGCGAGATGCGGTCAATGACCTCGTCCACGCCCTGACCGAACTCGGAATCCCGCAAAGCGGTTCGATCCAGATCGACCAACCGCAAGCGTGGGTGTCGCAACGGGCGTTGCACGCAGAGGAGACTTCACCGGATTCCGACAACGTGGTCTGGGCGCAGGTCATCGAACAGGCGTACGAACAGTCCAAGGTCACCCCTGTCTTCCTCGCCTTCATGACCATGGCGACCTTGCTGGCCGCGGTAGCCGTCATCACCGATTCACCAATCCTCGTCGTGGGAGCGATGGTCCTCGGTCCGGAATTCATGTCCGTGATCGCGATGGGGCTGGCTTTGGTTCGCAGACGGCGAGCCTTATTGAGCCAAGCAGCGCGGACCCTGGTGGTCGGCTTCGCCTTCTCGATTGCCGCCACGGTCGGCTTCGTGGCGATCGCCCGCGGCATCGGACTCGCAACGGTCGCGGACGTCAGCTCCGAGCGCCCGGGTGTGTCCTTCATCTATTCGCCGAATGCCTGGTCGCTGATAGTCGCGGTGATCGCGGCGGCTGCCGGAGTCCTTGCCCTGACCACATCACAATCGACCGGGATTATCGGTGTCTTCATCTCCGTCACCACCATCCCAGCGGCGGGCAACATCGCGGTTGGCTTGGTCTTCGCGCAGTGGAATCAGGTGCTCGGCAGCGCACTGCAACTGGCGATCAACATCACCGGGATGGCGCTGGCTGGCTGGGCCACCTTGGTGATTCGCCAGCGAATGAGCGAACGGACTAGTCGAGAGCTAGCTCAGCGCTCACCACGGCGGCTATGGCGCCGGCTAGTCGCTCCGCGTCATCACTCGTAGCAGCTTCGACCATCACACGAATTACCGGCTCGGTACCCGACGGACGCAGCAGCACCCGTCCGTAGCCAGCCAACTCTTTCTCCGCATCCAGCACCGCGCGCTGCACCGCAGCACTGGTCGAGATCGCCGATTTGTCGACACCACCGACGTTCACCAAGACCTGGGGCAACTTCTCGACAGCGGAGGCTAGCTCGGCGAGCGTGCGTCCGGATCTAGCGACCTGCGCTAGCAACTGCAACGCGGTAAGGACACCATCGCCTGTGGTGGCGAACTCGCTGAGGACGATGTGTCCGCTTTGCTCTCCCCCGAGAACGAAGCCGCGATCGCGCATCTCTTCCAGAACATAGCGGTCGCCGACCGCCGTTTCAGCGACCACGATCCCAGCCGACTCCATCGCGATCTTGAACCCCATGTTCGCCATCACAGTCGTCACAACAGTGTTCTCGACCAATCGTTGGCTATCACGCAAGGCGGTGGCCAAGATGGCGAGAATGTGATCACCATCGACGACCGAACCGTGCGCATCCACCGCGAGGCACCGGTCCGCATCACCATCGTGTGCGATTCCGGCATCCGCTCCGGTGCGCAATACCTCAGCGATCAGGTCTTCGAGGTGGGTCGATCCGCAGGCGTCATTGATGTTCCAGCCGTCGGGCTGATCGTGGATGGCAATCACCTGCGCGCCCGCGCGCTCGAGTACCCGAGGTGCGATTTCGGACGCGGCGCCATTGGCGCAGTCCACCACCACGCGCAGGCCGGCCAGAGGTGCGTCATCCGGCACCGTGCCAAGGAGGAATTCGGCGTATAGCAACCCGGCGTCGTCCCGGCGGTCCACCCGTCCCACTTCCCGACCCGTGGGACGCTGCCACTCTTCCGCGAGCCGAGCTTCGATGGCGTCCTCGAGATCGTCAGCGAGTTTCACACCGCCCCGGGCGAAGAACTTGATGCCGTTATCCGGCATCGGATTGTGCGAGGCGGACAGCATTACCCCGAGATCGGCACCCCACTCGGCCGTCAGCCAGGCGACCGCCGGGGTAGGCACCACCCCCACCACGCGTACGTCCACTCCGGCGCTGGCAAGGCCGGCGACGACGGCCGATTCAAGGAACTCCCCGCTAGCCCGCGGATCCCGACCGACCACGGCCATGGGCCGGTGACCGGCGAAGGCGCCGGCTTCGGTCAGGACACGAGCCGCCGCGACCGAAAGGTCGAGGGCGAGTTCCGCCGTAACCTCGGCGTTGGCCAGCCCCCGAACTCCGTCGGTGCCGAATAGCCGGCCCACGTGCCTAGCGCTTGCTGTACTGCGGCGCCTTGCGGGCCTTCTTCAAGCCGTACTTCTTGCGTTCCTTGGCGCGCGGGTCGCGTGTGAGGAAGCCCGCCTTCTTCAGCGAGGAGCGATTGTTCTCTTCATCGATTGCGCTCAACGCCCGGGCGATGCCGAGGCGAAGGGCTCCGGCCTGGCCGGAGGTTCCGCCACCGTTGATACGGGCGATCACATCGAAGCGCCCTTCGGCTCCAAGGGTGACGAACGGCTCTTTGACTTCCTGCTGGTGGACCTTGTTCGGGAAGTACCCATCCAGGGTCCGACCGTTGATCGTCCACTGGCCGGTCCCGGGGACGAGCCGGACGCGCGCGATTGCTTGCTTGCGTCGACCGGTTGCAGCCCCGGGGGCCTCGGTGATCGCACGCGGCGTGGGAGCAGCGGAAGGGGTCTCGCTGGTGTACTCCGAAGGAGCGTCGATCTCCTCGACGTCCTCGATATCGACAGTTGCCTCAGACACGGTTTCCTCTTCTTTCGTTTCTATCAAAACCCGCGCGGCTACTGCGCGACCTGGGAGATCTCGAACGGCTGGGGATTTTGAGCAGAGTGTGGATGCTCGGCTCCGGCGTAGACCTTCAGCTTCTTGAGCTGCTGACGCCCCAACTTGTTGTGCGGGAGCATTCCCTTGACGGCCTTCTCGATGGCGCGTTCGGAATTAGTGGTGAGCAGGTCCTCGTAGGACGTGGACTTCAGACCACCGGGGTATCCAGAGTGGCGATGGTCCATCTTCTGCTCACGCTTGGATCCGGTGAGAGCCACCTTGTCCGCATTGACGATGACCACGAAGTCACCGGTGTCCACATGGGGCGCGAACGTGGGCTTGTGCTTGCCGCGCAACAGACGGGCGGCGTGGGTGGCGAGGCGACCGAGAACTACATCGGTCGCGTCGATGACATGCCAGTTGCGAGTGATCTCGCCGGCTTTGGGGCTGTAGGTGCGCACAGGACGCCGCCTTCTTTCTCGTCGGGACTGGTTTCTGCACTCCCTCGGGCGGAAGGAGCCGTACTGGCCGCCTTCCGGGCGTCCAGGCCGCCTCTCCATGGGGAAGTTGGCAGCAACGGCAAAGGCTACCGGAGGCGGAATTGATCCCTACGCGAGGGTGATCCACACCTTGCGCAACGGCTCGGTGACGGTCCAGGGAGTCCTCGCCCCCATCGGCAGCAAGCCAACTACGCCCGGGGCGAGCTCGATGCGGCCGCCTTGGTCGCAGGTGACCGTTCCCCGTCCTTCGAGGACCACGAACACCTCCTCGACCTCCACATCCGTGGACGTCCCCACCGAGTGTTCCCAGACCCCCACCTCCATGTCGCCCAGGGTGGCCTCAGACCGGACGGCCGTGGTGACATCCCCGCTGACATTGCGCGCAGCATCGAGTGGGGAATGCTCGAGCGGAGCCTTGGTGGCATCGAAGGAGCGAATCACGCTCGCAGCGTAGGCCGCACATCATGGCGCCGCCTATCCACCCGGGCGACGCAGAGTGCGGGTCGTCTCCTGGCGACCCTTCCACAGTGACTCGGGCGGATAGCCCACTTCCTCGAGGACGAGCGGATGAGCGGGCATGACGGTTACTCCCGCCTCGCGCGCCTTACTCTCGAGTGCAACCCGCGGATACTCGACCGGCTTTCGGTGCTCGCCCACAGGGATGAGAGCTCCGGCGAGGCTGCGCACCATCGAGTGGCAGAAGGCATCTGCGGTCACATGCATGACGGCAGTAGCGATGCGTGTCCGCGGATCAACAACGCGCTCCCAGTACAGGTCGAGGATCTCCCGCACAGTGGTTCCGTGTTCTTTGAGCTTGCAATAGCTGGTGAAATCGTGTTCGCCGACGAGTGCCTGCGCGGCCTCGTTCATCGCAGATATGTCGAGTTCTCCAGGCCGATTGAGCTGGTATCGACGCTGCAATGGATCGGGACCACGGTGGTCATCGCACACCGAGTAGGAGTAGCGCCGCCAGAGTGCAGAGAAGCGAGCGTCGAAGTCACCGGAAACCGGTGTCAAGTCCAGGATCCGGATGTCAGTGGGCAGCGCTCGATTGATGCGCCCTGCGCTCAGGTCGACGCGCACCTTGCTATCGAAGTGCGCGACTTGACCTCGAGCGTGCACCCCGGCATCGGTTCGGCCCGCGCAGGTGAGTTCGATCGGTTCGGAGATCAGTTGACCTAGAACCCGGGAGAGTTCACCCTCGACAGTTCGTAGGTCGCGCTGTTGGGCCCAGCCGTGGAATTCCGTGCCGTCGTACGCGATCAACAAACGAAGACGGGTGGTCGAATCACTCATGATTCGACCACCCGTCGTGCGTAGTTGGACCGGTTACTTGGCGTCGTCGCTGCCCTCTTCGGCAGTTTCCTCCGCGGCAACTTCTTCGACGGTGTCCTCGACGATCTCCTCGGACACCGCTTCGTCGACCGCGTCCTCAGCGACGTCTTCAAGCGCGGCTTCCTGTGCTGTTTCGACGACTGCAGTCGCCTGCTCTTCCTCGCGCTCCTTAGCGGCGCGCTTGGTGGCCCCGGTGGCCTCGGCTACGACCTGCTCGAGCATCGGCTCGACGAGCTCGATCACCGCCATCGGCGCGTTATCGCCCTTACGCGGACCGATCTTGGTGATGCGCGTGTACCCACCCGGGCGACCGGCGTACTGCGGACCAATCTCGGTGAACAGCACGTGCACCACGGACTTGTCGCGCACCACTGTCATGACCTTGCGCCGAGCCGCGAGGTCGCCGCGCTTGGCGAACGTGATGAGTCGCTCCGCAAGCGGACGTAGCCTCTTGGCTTTCGCCTCGGTGGTGGTGATCTTGCCGTGCTCGAACAACGCGGTGGCCAGGTTCGCCAGCATCAGCCGTTCGTGCGCCGGGCCTCCGCCGAGGCGGGCACCCTTAGTTGGCGTGGGCATATCGATTCTCCTCGTCGCGCTCTAGATCTAGAGCTGCTCGTCCTCGGCGTAGGCGAAATCGTCGCCCTCGGTTGCGTCGTAGTTTTCGAACTGCTCGTCGCCTTCTTCATCGGCGAAGTAGACGGCCGCGCCAGGGTCGAATCCAGGCGGGCTGTCCTTGAGTGCAAGACCCAGACCGGCGAGCTTGACCTTGACCTCATCGATCGACTTCTGCCCGAAGTTACGGATGTCGAGGAGGTCGGCCTCGCTGCGAGTGATGAGTTCTCCGACGGTGTGGATTCCCTCGCGCTTGAGGCAGTTGTAGGAGCGAACAGTCATGTCCAATTGCTCGATCGGAGTGCCCAGCTGCTCGGCCACGAACGCATCGGTTGGCGACGGGCCGATGTCGATGCCTTCAGCGTCGACATTCAACTCACGGGCCAAGCCGAACAGTTCGACGAGGGTGTGCCCTGCGGACGCAATGGCATCGCGCGGACGCATGCTTGGCTTGGTCTCGACGTCCAACACGAGCTTGTCGAAGTCGGTCCGTTGCTCGACACGGGTGGCCTCAACCTTGTAACTCACCTTCAACACCGGCGAGTAGATCGAATCCACCGGAATCCGCCCGATCTCCTGGCCTGGCTGCTTGTTCATAGTGGCAGGCACGTAGCCACGACCCCGCTCGACTACGAGCTCGATCTCGAGCTTGCCCTTGGCATTCAAGGTTGCGATCTGAAGGTCGGGGTTGTGCACCTCGACTCCAGCGGGCGGTTGGATGTCAGCGGCAGTGACGGTCCCGGGACCCTGCTTGCGCAGGTACATGACGACCGGCTCGTCGTGATCGGAGGAGACCACGAGTTGCTTGAGGTTCAAGATGATCTCGGTGGCGTCCTCGGTAACGCCATCGATGGTGCTGAACTCGTGCAGCACACCGTCGATCCGGATGCTGGTAACGGCAGCACCGGGGATCGAGGACAGCAGGGTGCGGCGCATCGAGTTGCCGAGTGTGTACCCGAAACCGGGCTCAAGGGGTTCGAGGATGAAGCGCGAGCGGAACTCGCTGATTGGCTCCTCGCTGAGGATCGGGCGTTGACTGATGAGCACTGTGTCTTTCCTTCCCGCGACGACCGCTATATGACGTCGCGCATTTGCGCTGTTCTCGACCCGCGGCAGGGACGAGGGATTGCTTACTTGGAGTAGAGCTCCACGATGAGCTGCTCTTGGACCGGGGTGTCGATGACTTCGCGCTCGGGCAGGGAGTGAACGATGATGCGCATCTTCGAGGGGACAACCTCGAGCCATGCGGGAACCGTCTTCTCTCCGACCTCTGCGTGGGCGACCACGAACGGGGTCATCTCCTTCGAGGCCTGCTTCACCTCGATGATGTCGTTAGGTGATACGCGGTAGGAAGGGATGTCCACCTTCTTGCCGTTCACGGTGAAGTGACCGTGCGCCACCAGTTGACGGGCCATGTCCCGCGACTTGGCGAAGCCAGCCCGGTAAACGACATTGTCGAGCCGGGACTCCAGGATCCTCAGCAAGTTGTCGCCGGTCTTGCCGGCCTGGCGGTTGGCTTCGGCGTAGTAGTTCCCGAACTGCTTCTCCAGCACTCCGTAGATCCGCACGGCCTTTTGCTTCTCGCGGAGCTGGAGCAAGTACTCGCTTTCCTTGCTACGGCCGCGACCGTGCTGACCGGGTGGGTAGGGCCGCTTCTCGAACGGACACTTCGGGGATTCACACTTGCTGCCCTTGAGGAAGAGCTTCATCTTCTCGCGGCGGCAGCGCTTGCAGTCTGCGTCGGTGTAACGCGCCATGTCGTTGCTTCTCCTATTTCCTGCGCGCGATCAGACGCGGCGGCGCTTGGGGGGACGGGTGCCGTTGTGTGGCACGGGGGTGACGTCGGCGATGGAGCCAACCTCCAGGCCGGTGGCCTGCAGGGAGCGGATAGCGGTCTCACGGCCCGAGCCCGGGCCCTTGACGAACACATCGACCTTGCGCATGCCGTGTTCCATGGCGCGGCGCGCTGCGGCCTCTGCCGCCAGTTGAGCGGCGAATGGCGTGGATTTGCGGCTTCCCTTGAAGCCGACCTGTCCAGCGGAAGCCCAGGAGATCACCGCACCAGTGGGATCGGTGATCGAGACGATGGTGTTATTGAAGGTGCTCTTGATGTGCGCGTGGCCGTGGGCGACGTTCTTCTTCTCCTTGCGGCGCACCTTCTTCGCGCCGGCTGACTTGGGGGGCATTCAGTTGCCTGCTTTCTTGATTCTCGGACGTTCGATCGGTTAGTCGTGGTGGTGGTCGGGGACCTAGGCCTTCTTCTTGCCCGCGACGGTCTTGCGCGGACCCTTGCGGGTGCGGGCATTGGTGTGGGTGCGCTGGCCGCGAACCGGAAGGCCCTTGCGATGCCGGATGCCTTGGTAGCAGCCGATCTCCACCTTGCGACGGACGTCCGCGGCAACTTCTCGCCGCAGATCACCTTCGACCTTGAGGTTGGCCTCGATCCAATCGCGTAGCGCGAGGGTTTGGTCGTCGGTGAGGTCCTTGGACTTCATCTCCGGATCGACTCCGGTGGCCTCGAGCGCCTTCGCCGCTTGGGAGCGGCCGACGCCGTAGATATACGTAAGCGCGATCGCCAGGTTCAACTCCGGTGCAAGCTCGGGCGCCAGATGCCCGCTCCACAGGCTCGAGTGGCCGCCTTGGGAGTGTCCCCAGACCACGTAGTCCGCACCCGCTTGGGTGTCGGTGAGGTTGCGCGCGGCGCGCACCGAGTTCACGACATCGCGGACCTCGGCTTCTTTGACCAAGTACAACTCCGGACCGGGGGTGCCCAGGCCGACGTAGTCGGTAGCGGTAACCACCCAACCAAGCGACATCATCTGGTCGAGCCAGTTGTCGGTGTCACCCAGTGGATTGGCTGCCCGCGATGGAGCGCAGGCATCGCCCATGCCGACCGTGCCGTGCGCCCATGCGACCACGGGGCGACCTTCCGGCGGCGCGGGTGTGTCCGGAATGAAGACCATGCCGCCACTGGCTGCCGGCGTGCCGTCCGGACGTTCGGAGACGTAGAGCATCCGGTAGGCCTGACCCCCGGGAACGTCGACATCCAAAGGTTCGGTACGGATCACGGTGCCCGGTTCTGCCGGGAGGGGATCGGGAGGTTCGTAGAAGGGATCGAAGGTGGCTTGTCGATCGGATCGTTCGATGTTGCTCGATATCCACCACGCTGCTGTGGCCAGGCCCGCTGCCGCCACGATCGCGGCGATGGCCACGGCGAACCACTTCAGATGCGACATGGCCACACAGTAGGTGGTGGAGCATGATGGGTGGGTGAGCAGTCGGGAGGTCGTCGTGGTGTCGCGGCCCTACCAATCAGAGGGCGACGTGCGCACGTTGGCTACCGATCTGCTCGCCAGCACTATGGGCCTGATGGTGTACAGCACCCAGACCGTGTGGGCTCTCGGTGAAGCGACCGCCCGGACCGTTGTCGGGTCGATGCTCGATCGAATCGTGCCGACGCTCACCGAAGCGATCGTGTCCAGGATGAACCTGACCGATGTGGTCCTACGCAACGTGGATCTCTATGCAGTGGTAACTGCGGCGCTCGATGAACTCGACTTGACCCAAATCGTGGTGGACCGAGTAGACGTCGACCAGATCGTCGATCGCGCTGACATCGACGCGGTGGTCGACCGCGTTCCAATGCTCCAGATCGCCGATTACATCATCGAGGAGATTGATCTACCGCAGATCATCCGCGAGAGCACCGGCGGAATCGCGATGGATGCTTTCACGACTACGAGGTTCTCCGCGGTCAAGAGCGATGAGGTCCTCTCGAAGATCGTCGGTACCTTGATGTTCCGACGCAAAGACCAACAGTCGGAATCGCACATCGAGTCCGATGTCCCACCTGAAACGCCGGTCGAAGCTCCGAACGCTGATGAGGCACCGCGATGACCAGCTTCCGGGAGTTTCGCGAAGAGCATGACGCTGACGAAGGCCTAGTGCTCGACACCGTTCCGAGTGCAGCGCGCCAATTCCAGGGCGAGCGCGCGGGGTTCTTCACCCGACTGATCGCGGCGGTGATCGATGTCGTCATCGTCGGCGCAATCATCTTCGGCGTCTGGATCGCGGTGTGGTTGTTCCTCTTGGTGTTCAATCCGCTGGTCGATTACGGGATGCCTCGACCCGGGTATTTCGCGCTTGGCGGCTACTTCATCATGTGGGTCTACTGGTCGTGGGGCTGGGCCACGAGTGGACGCAGCATCGGCCAGCATCTGATGGGCGTACGGGTTGTCGATCGTGACGGTCGCAAGCCAGGCTGGAAACTCGCCACTGTGCGCTCACTGTTTTGCGTCGTCTTTCAGGTAGGAATCCTGTGGATCATCGTGAGTCCGGCAAATCGCTCGGTGCAAGATGTGGTGCTGCGTACGAGCGCCATCCACGATTGGTCTGGGGATTTCACCAGCGGCGACTATTCCAGCTACGCACGGATCCAAACGGGCACAGCTGAAGGGAAAGCTGGGTGACGGCGTCGAGGCGGGTCTTGTCTCTGGCCACTGTCAGTGTTGGCCTTCTTCTCACCAGTGCGATCTCAGCACCCGTGGCGGTCCACGCCGATGTTGTCGCGACGCCACCTGGCCAGGTATCGACAGTCACGGCATCGATTGCCATGGACAACAGTTGGCAGTTCGTCGATGCCGAGTGCTTGTTTATCCCCGTCCTCACAACCTTCGGCCGGGCCGATGACACCTCGGTGCTCGGCGAGACGACCGTCACCAAGCCCGGATCGGACGCGACCTTGAACGAGGGCACTTTCCTCGTCCTCCCCGGGGATCCTGTAGCAGGGGAGCTCCTCGATGAGATCTTCGTATGCCCGGCTGATGGCACCGGCGAGTATCGCCTCGATACGACGATCCGGGCGATCAATCCCGACTCCGAGGAATCCTTCGCGCTCGCCCCGCTCACCTTCTGGGTACGACCGGCCACCACCACTGTCGACGGTTTCGTGGCGCGTGTGACCAAGGGCGGAATCCGTTTCAGCGGTGCCACGCGAGCTGGTGAGGGGGTGGCGACCGGAATAGTCGAGATCCGCTATCGCCTGCCCGGCACATCTCGCTGGCGACTTGCGACGTCGGCGCCGCTGGAAGAGGGCTCCTTCTCAGCACTCGTGGAGGCCGATCTCCCGGCGCGCACCCGATACCGGGCCACGGTCACCAGGTGCTCGTGGTGCTCGCGCGCTAGTGCCCGGACGACCGCGAGTTAGCCCGGGTGCGGCATCGCGTCCCGGACCCTTCGTACAGTTGCCCGGTGCCGCTGATTCGACTCGCTCCCTTTCGTCTGCGACTGGGAATCGGGGCTCCGAGGGCGGTGGTTTGGGCGCTGGGTTCGGCGCTGGGTTCGGCGCTGGTCTTGGCACTGGTCTTGGTACTGGGAGCAGCACCTTCCGTGCATGCTGCACAGGGCACCCAGGATGTCGTTCGCTCATCGACCAACTACGGCAGGGCGCTCTCGGCCCTCGACGACGACGTCACCTTGTGGCGTCCGACCTACACGGCTTCCCTACGTCGCAACGGGCCGATCGATGTGATCGCCTACGGTAAGGGTGACAAGCGCGCCACGTTCGCCGGCTCTACCTACGGTAAGCGTGTTCCCAGTTTCACCCTTTCCCAGAAGGCAGCCCAGACGCGTTGGGCGGCAACCCCGGTCAGTCATGAAACCGCCGGCCTCGTGCGCACCCCCTCGATTCGCCTAGAAGACGCTGGGAACGTCCGGGTTCGCATCTTCGCCAACTGTCGTCAACCTGGAACATCGCTGCGCTCGTGCACCGCCGCAGACGTAGCGAAGTTCGGGGGAACAGCTGAGTTGCTGGCGAGATCGACCGTCGATGGGGATCCCCGCGCCACGACTGTTCGCATCGACAGTAACGGGCTTTCCTATCGACAGTTGCTACGCGTGGCACGAGGGTTGGTGCCGGTCTCGTAATGCGGCGCGGTCTGCACCTGCGTGTCACACCACGCCGATAGCCTGCGAGCGCGGGTCGAAGCGGGCTAAGGGAGGTCCCTGTGGACACAGGAAGCGCACTGATCGGCTTGTTCATCGTGCTGGCTGCTGCCATCGGTCTGGCGGCGGGTTGGTTCTTGGCTTCACGGGCAGCTGCGCGGCAATTCGCTGAGCGTGAGGCTGCGTTGGCGAGCGAATCGCAACTCCAACTGGCGAAGGCCCAAGCCGAAGTGTCCGAAGCCCAGGGACAGGCGCGGTTGCTGCAGTCCGAGCGCGACAAGCTCCAACTCGAGCAATCGTCGGGCAAGAGTTTGGAGGACCGTCTCGAGCCGATGCGCGAAGCACTTGAGGGTCTGCGCAAGCAGTCCCATAACGCCGAGGTCGAGCGCGCAAAGACCGCCGCCGAATTGCGCACCCAGATCGACGGAGTGCAGCGCAACTACGCATCCTTGGAGACGGCCACCAAGCAACTCGTAGCGGCCATGAGCTCGGGTCAGACACGAGGTCAATGGGGGGAGATGCAACTCGAGCAACTGCTCGAGCACTCCGGCTTGGTGGAGGGCGTCCATTTCCGGCGTCAGGACTCGCGAGTGACCGAAACCGGAGGGGCTCGGCCCGACGTCGTGGTGGATATGCCCGGTGGTGGAGAGATCCTCATCGACGCCAAGTTTCCGTTCGATGCCTACTGGCGGGCGATTCAGGCGCAAGATCAAGAGGCCATCGATGTCAATCTGCGCAAACATGCCGAAGACGTCCTCGCGCGGGCCAAGGAACTGTCCGGCAAGCGGTACTGGGAATCCACCACCAGCCCGGAGTTTGTGGTCATGTTCTTGCCGCTGGAATCTTTGCTGTCCTCCGCCCTCGAAGTGAACGGCTTGCTCTTGCAGGAAGTTTTCGCGCGCAACGTGGTCCTGGCGACTCCCACAACGATCCTGGGAATGTTACGCACGATCCAGTTCGGCTATCAGCGCAAACTGATGGCCGACAACGCAGAGGAGATACGCGCGGCTGGCGCAGAGATGCTCAATCGATTGGAAAAGGCGGTGGAGCATCTCTCGGTACTGCGCCGAGGAATCACCGGTGCGGTAAAGGGCTACAACGATTTCGTCGGATCCTTCGACAGTCGGGTGATGGTCCAGGCGCGAAGGATGAAGGAGTTGGGGGTGGTGTCCGCAACCGAACTCGATATCCCGGCGGACATCACTGAGGCGCTGCGCGACTCACGGACCGAACTGCCCAGTGGTGAAGAATCCAGCCAGGACTCGGATACGGATCGATAGCGCTAACTGCCAACCAGGCACTGCTCGGACAAGGCCTTTTGGCTGTGTTGCATCCACTCGGTGAGCAGCCATAGCCTCGAAGCGGTCGGTCGAGTAGGCAGGGGCAGACGTGGGAAATACGGACTTCGTTGTTGTTGGCGTGGATGGTTCGGAGGCCAGCGAGCGGGCGCTCGAGTGGGGGATGCGTTACGCGGCCGAACGAGGACTGGCGCTCGTGGCCGTTACCGGATACGTGGTGCCGTGGACCATCTTCATCACCCCTACCTATCAGGAGCAGGACTACGCGAGGGATGCCCAAGTGATGCTCGACAGTTGCATCGCACGAGCCAGGGAAGCCGTTCCGGGTGTTCCCGTCGAAGCCCGCCTGGTGGCTGAGCGCCCGCAGACAGCCTTGATCCTTGCTGCCGAAGGTGCGCAATTGCTCATCGTGGGTGCCCGTGGACACGGTGCGTTACCGGATGTCCATGTGGGCTCAGTAGCGAACGCGTGCGTGAATCACTCACCCTGCCCGGTTCTGGTGCACCGCGAGTCTGCTGCGGGTGGCTAAATCACTCGACGATGTCGACCATATGCAGATCCTTGGTCGCTCGAGTGGCGGCCACGTAGACATCGGCACCGCGCGGGCGCTGGACCCCGATTGCCGCAGGGTCAACCAGCAGGACGCAGTCGAATTCCAGTCCTTTGGATTGTTGTGCTGTGAGCACGGCAATCGGTGCGTCAAGTGCGTAGTCCTCGAATCCGAAATCGGGCCCCTGCAGGGCTTGTCGAATAACGGGAAAGAGCACATCGGGGACGATCACCGCTGACCGGCCGTCCGGATCACTGACCTCGAGCGCATAGCGAGCCAGTTGCGCCACAGTCATTTGCGTGCGCCGCACGTCAGGGCCATCGCGTATCGGAGTGAGCTCGGGCGGATCACCACCGGCCGCCAAGAGCAGTTCGGTGGCTGCTCGCGCGATTTGTCGGGTGATGCGGTACGTGACGGTCAAGGTGAAGCGCTTCACGCGATCGGCCGCCCAGAACAGTGCTTCGTTCCATTCCCTCGCTGCTGACGGGTGCGAAGCCTGCTGTAAGTCACCAACAACGGTCATCGATCGACGCGTCGCACGTCGGGCAACGGCCCGCCAGGCCATCGCACTGAGTTCTTGCGCCTCGTCCACGATCACGTGGCCGTAAATCCATTCCCGATCGTCGATGGCTCGTTCGGCCAGCGAAGAGTGGCCGCGGACATCGCGGCTAGATGAGATGCGGTAGGCATCCTCGGCCTGCAACTCCCGGTAGCCCGGATCGCTGGATTCCTGCGGCGCAGGGGGAGACCAAGGACCCAGAGCGTGTGCAGCTTCGTCTAGCAAGGGGATGTCATCGGTAGCCCACGGGGAGTCCGCACTTCGCAGCAACAGTTGTTGCTCGTGAGTGCTGAGCACCCCTGTCGCGGCTTGATACAAGAAGTCTGGATCGGTCAGCAATCGTGAGATCACTTGCTCCGGAGTGGTCGGCAGCCACATGAGGTTCAGTTCGCGTCGAACATTGGCGTCTTCGACGAGCGACGCGATGATGTCCAGGCAGTACTCGTCATCGGACGGATCGCGCCCCCGATCGCGGGCGATGTTCTGTGCGGCGCTCGCCAGCACCCGGCGCAAGAAGGGGTCTCGGCCTTCATGGAAGTTGCGCGAACGCGATATGCCCTTCGTTGCCTGATGGAGTTGCTCTGAACTCACCTGCACGAAGCCACCGGTCGTGGTGCGGAAGGACAGGCCAGTGTCAGGAAGACGAACACGCGCAGCGATCGCTGCTGCGACAACTTTGGCCATCCGCGCGTCGCCCTTCACTCGAGCGATCGCCGGCGGATCATCGACACTCGGCCGAATCGCCGGGTAGAACTGGGAAGGTGTCAATAAGACGACATCGGTCTCACCGAGGCTGGGAAGGACCTGATCTATGTACTGCAAGAACACATTGCTCGGGCCGATGATCAAGACGCCATCGCGAGCGAGCCGTTCCCGGTACGTATAAAGGAGCCAGGCAGCCCGGTGCAATGCCACGACTGTCTTTCCGGTGCCTGGCCCACCTTCGACGACCGTTACCTGCTCAAGGGGACTTCGGATGACTGCGTCCTGATCGGCGGCGATCGTAGCCAGGATGTCGCCCATCCGGCCTTCGCGCGGAGCTTCCAGAGCTGTGCGTGCGGCTTGGAAGTCGTCGATCTCGGTGTAGTGACCGGTGAACTCCTCGTCGTCTACGTGCGTGACCTCCGGTCCGCTCGGGGTTGATCGTGAGGCGATGCGCCGCCGCAACGCCAGACCCATGGGATCCTGCAGTGTTGCCTGGTAGAAGGGAGAAGCGTGCGGAGCGCGCCAATCGAGTAGCACGACTTCTCCGTCCGGCCCACGCAAGCCGATACGCCCGACATGATCGTCGTCACCGGTAGTGAAGCGCAATCGCCCGAAGCACACGCGCTTGCGGGCCGCAAGTGCCGCACTGAGCTGCTGGTGGAGATTGTCCAGATGCGCTTCGCGTTCTAGTTCGTCTTGGCCAGTTCCGGTTCCTGGCGCACTCTTGATCTGCTCGACCCGAGCCTTGAGATAGTCGATGTGATCGTCGAGGAGAGTGGCTGCTCGCTGAACGAAAGCCTGCTCCTCGAGGACGTTGCCGGACACTCATTGCCTTCCTGTGTCACGCCTACGGGCGCGCGATGGGGGTAGAAGAGTCTTTCATGCCCCCAGGGAGCGCGCTCTTCGTCCACCGGGAAGTGACTGCTGGCCTAGCGGGACCGCATGATTGCTCGCCGGGAACGCCACGACATGAGCGCGAAGCGCGATAGTCCGGAAAGAGCACTGGCCATGCTCGCAAAGGAGCCGATCGAGGCGACGGACGCGAAGGAGCCCACGCTTCCAATGGACAAGGCCGAACCAATCGAAGCTATGGATAGCACCGATCCCTTGGAGGCGATCGAAAGAGTCGAGTCTTGAGAGGCGATGCTCCAGCGTGAGGTGCCAGCAGTGTTGGAGCGCCCGAAATTCGTAGGTGTCATGGATGAAGTCTGTCAGCGCGTTTCATGGACCCGACGCGAAATCACCATCGGCGGTCCGTGGGATCATCGACCTGTGAGTGATCGCGAGGCTCTCTTTCTGATCTACGAGCAAGCGCTGGTCGCTACCCAGGAGCCCGTAGCTCGTGAGTGGGTGGATCCAGCGCTTGAGTGCCTTGGCCGTTCGCAATCGGCAATTGTCATGACCGCGTACAACCCGGGTACCGATCGACCCAGCTGGGCTGAAAATGAGGCTGCCAACGAGCGCATGCAGACCGTTCTGATCGACCTTGGGTACGAGGTGTGGCCGGCTGATGGCTTCTCCGCGGACGGCACCTGGCGCGAGCCTGGCTGGCTGGTGTGGGGGATGTCGGTCGAGCAGGGCGCGGCTATCGCCGCTGATTTCGGTCAGTTCGCCGTCTACGCGTACGACTCCGAGGGAGTGAGAACAGTAGTCGCGTGCGATTAGTCGGACTCTCCCGCGCTTTCGCCTTCTTGTTCCCTGTCATCTCGTGGAGCCGGGAACAACGTGGTTGCTGGACGATCCTCATCGATCAGCGCAACCCACACTTGCCCGGGCTTGAAAGTCAGCGGTTCTCCGTCGAGAGTGGTGAAGGTCGTGCCTGATTCCGCGTCAGGCCGTTTCCACTTGGCGTCGTAACGCAAGCCATCGCGCAGGACGATCGCACGGCCCTTCCCGACGGTCTCCGCGTGCGGGGTGTTGCCGCCGCCTTTGTCGAAGAATTTCGACGGGTTTTGTTCGACGTACTGGATGACCACGGTTGCCGCCCGTTGCCCGTCTTCGTGCTCCTCGGCCTGCGCGCGTCGATCATTGAGATCCACCAGGTACAGCCGGGACGTTTGGTCGTATCGGAAGGCGGCAGAGGCTGCGGGCCATTCCACGCTAGCCGACAGCCCAACCTTGCCACCCGGTGGAGGTGCCGCATCGAAGGTGAACCCGATGTCCTTTTCGATACTGGCATCGGGTGCGGCCTTGAGTCCCTTGGTGCCGTCGAGGAAATAGTTGTAGGGCGCTCGTCGGGAGAAGTCCCGTTGATATGCCGAGGCCGCCTTGTTCGGAGAGATATCGATCAGACTGGACGAATCGATGACCGGCCACATCTTGCGCTGAACCCCGGAGAAGCTGAAGGCCGGTGAGCCGTACTGCGCCAGCAGGTCGATGTCGGTGATGCGCGCCGATCGAACTGGTCCTATGCGATCGGGCACCTCGTCGGCGAACACCGCCGCAAGGCGAGTGATGCCGTACTCCACTTCTTCGATGTAGACGATGTCGGCTTCATGCAGTCCGGCGTGCGGTTGAGCGTTTCGGGTGTTGTCCAGTTTGACGGCCAAGACCGGGCCCGGCGTCGGATCGGGCATTCCATCGAGCGGGGATGTGGGGGTCGGCGTGGGCGTCGGTGTGGGCGTGGGAGTGGGCGTGCGAGTGGGGGTCGGCGTAGGTGTCGGCGTGGGCGTCGGTGCGGTGGAAGCCGATGAGGGTTCGGGCTCGTTGGGTGCGGGGGAGGACGTGGGCGAGGAGCAGGCGGACAGTGCCAAGAACGTGGTGGCGGCGATAACCGTGACCACCGCGGGGAAGGTGGTGCGGCTAGACCGGATCGGCACCTAGCGAACTCTAGGT
>CBFIHB010000004.1:0-38338 GCA_965662415.1 Actinomycetes bacterium
TCCGACGGCTTCCTCGCCGGTCGTCACGAGCATCGATGCTCCGGCCGGTCGCGGGGCGGACTTCCAGGTCCGCACCACGGTCGCCATCGCCACCGGCTCGCCGCCCCGGTAGGCCGCGAGCAGTTCGTCGAGGACCTCGCGCATGATCAGCAGGGTAGGCCAATAATGGTCGGATGACCCATTCCCAGGTGCGCTCGGACGCTCCCGCCGAGGCGGTACGCGAGGTCTGGGTGGGACTCGATGCCATCGATGCCGATGCGCTGCGCCGATCGGTCCTCGACCCCGCGGCCGGCGCCAGCGTGGTGTTCACTGGGGACGTGCGCGATAACGATCACGGTCGCAGCGTGGTCGCGCTGACCTACGAGGCGCACCCGGGAGCCGAGCAAGTACTGCGGGAAGTGGCAGCCGAGGTGGCCGCTCGTCACGAGGTGATCGCGGTTGCCGTCGCCCACAGGCACGGTCCTATCGAGATCGGCGGCTCGGCCCTGGTCGCCGCTGCGAGCGCACGTCATCGACAACAGGCATTCGAGGCCTGCGTCGATTTGGTGGAGGAGACCAAGAAGCGGATCCCGATCTGGAAGCATCAGCGTTTCGACGACGGCACCGAGGAATGGGTGAACTGCGCATGAGCGAGTCGGAGAAGTCGCTCATCGACACGTACGGTCGAGTGCACCGGGATATGCGCGTGTCACTCACCGACCGCTGCTCGCTTCGCTGCAACTACTGCATGCCAGCCGACTTCGCGGACTGGATTCCGGGCGACCACCTGCTGACGACGGATGAGTTGATGCTGGTGCTCGACGTCGCTACCGAGATGGGAATCGATCAGGTGCGCCTGACCGGCGGTGAGCCGCTGCTGCGTCCTGATGTTGTCGATGTAGTGCGGCGCATCTACGCGTTACCGCATGCACCGAAGATCTCCTTGACGTCGAACGGATTGCGCTTACCGCAACTGGCTCAAGGGCTCGCCGATGCTGGCCTCGAACGTGTCAACATCAGTTTGGACACCCTCGATCCGCAACGGTTCAAGGAGATGACACACCGCGATCGCTTCCACGATGTCCTTGCCGGAATCGAGGCGGCCAAGCAGGCCGGCTTGCGTCCGGTGAAGGTCAACGCAGTCTTGATGCGCGGAGTCAACGACGACGAAGCAATCCCGTTGCTGCGTCACGCGTTGGAGAATGACTGGAAACTGCGCTTCATCGAGCAGATGCCACTCGACGCCGGAGGCCTGTGGGCGCGACCGAAGATGGTCACCGCCGACGAAATCATGGAGATGCTCTCTACAGAGTTCGAGTTGACGCCGGTTCCCAATCGCGGATCGGCACCGGCGGAGGAGTTCTATGTCGACGGAGGACCAGCCACGGTCGGCATCATCGCCAGCGTTTCGCGCCCGTTCTGTGCCGCGTGCGATCGGCTGCGCCTGACCGCCGATGGTCAGTTCCGTAACTGCCTGTTCGCCCAAGATGAGACGGATGTGCGCACGCTCTTACGGGATTCGTCGTTGGACGAGACGCAGATCCGAGAAGGTATTGCGGCAACCCTCACGAAGGTCACTCGAGCCAAGTTGCCCGGGCATGGCATCAACGATCCGAGTTTCATTCAGCCGGCTCGGCCGATGTCGGCAATCGGCGGTTAGCGCGCAAGAACTAGCCACCGGCGAAGGGTGGCAGCACGTCCAACTCAGAGCCTTCATGGACGAGCACATCAATCGGCTCTCCGTGTACTGCGAGGCCGTCGACCAGGTATGAGCAGCGTGGAAGCACCTCGGCCAGCGGTGGGTGATCGACGATGAGTCCGTCCAGAATCGAGGCCAATGTGCCGGCAGGCGCGTGTACGGATTCGGTACCGGCGGCCGCCCGCGCGGCCGCGAAGAGACGGACCTTCACCGACATGCGAGCACAGTAGCCGCAGGCAAATGGCCAATCCGTGGCGACCGGAGTGTCACTTATGTACCGTGTCCGGGTACACCGGGTGCCGCCTTGGCAGAAGGGGACTTACCGACCATGGATCTCACCAATTCGTTCACCGTTCCCGCGGACATCGACACCGCGTGGGAGACCCTGCTCGATGTCGAGGCGATAGCCCCGTGCATGCCCGGCGCCAAGTTGGACAGTGTCGAGGGAGACGACTTCACTGGCACGGTCAAGGTAAAGCTCGGACCGGTTTCGCTGACCTACGGTGGAGAGGCGAAATTCCTGCAGAAGAACGCCGATACGCACGTAGCTGTGATCGAGGGAACCGGCAAGGAGACTCGCGGCTCGGGAACGGCTAAGGCGACTGTCACTACCGCGCTGGTTTCGGAGTCGGAGAACGTCACGCGGGTGGATGTCACAACGAATCTCACCATCACCGGCAAGGCTGCTCAGTTCGGTCGCGGGGTAATGCAAGACGTCGCCGGACGCTTGGTTGATCAGTTCGCGAAGAACCTCGAGGGCGTGATCGCTTCGCGTGTGGCGCCACCCGAGCAGGAGCCGACGGCTAGCGATGAAAGTGGACAGTCGGCGCCGAGTCAGCCGATCCCGTCGCCTCCCGCAGCGCAGGCTGAAGCGTTGGATCTCGGTGCGGTGGCAGCCGGCCCGGTACTTAAGCGGGCTATCCCGGTCGCCATCGGGGTGGTAGCGGTTGTCGCCATCATCTGGTGGGTAGCTTCGAGAAACCGATGACCCTCGCCGAACTCGTCCCTTCGCCGGAGACACTGGTCGATCGGCTGGCCGAGAACGGCTACCTTGCGGACGAGGGGCTGGCTACTGCGCTGTTCTGCGCGATCCGACTGCCGCAGCCACTTCTCCTCGAAGGCGAGGCTGGAGTCGGCAAGACCCAAGCGGCGAAGTCCCTCGCAGAGATGCTTGACACACCACTCATCCGACTGCAGTGCTTCGAAGGAATCGATGCATCAGAGGCCCTGTACGAGTGGAACTATCCGCGCCAATTGCTCAGCATCCGGTTGGCCGAGGCTGAGGGCGCTGCCCTAGATGAGGCTTCGCTGTTCGACCGGGACTACCTGATCGAACGACCGCTGTTGCAGGCAATCGAGCATGAAGGTCCGAACCCCGCAGTCCTCCTGATCGATGAGGTAGATCGAGCCGACGAGGAGTTCGAGGCCTTCTTGTTCGAGATGCTCGCTGAATGCACCGTGACCGTTCCTGAGATCGGCACGATCGTGGCCAAGCAACCGCCGATAGTGATCTTGACCTCGAACCGCACACGCGATCTGCACGATGCACTCAAACGCCGGTGCTTGTACCACTGGATCGAGTATCCGGATCTGGAGCACGCCACAGCGATCGTTCGAGCACGCGTGCCGGAGGCTTCTTCGCAGCTTGCCGAGGACGTCGCCGGAGCCGTGCAGCGGATCCGAAGCCTCGATGTGCAAAAGCCGCCAGGGGTGGCCGAAGCGATCGACTGGGTGCACGCGTCGGCCTTGCTTGGATTGACCCGGTTGGACGAGGAGGGCGTCGAGCGGACTCTCAGTGCGGTGTTGAAGTACCGCGAGGACCAAGAACTCGCGCAGGCCGAAGGCCTTTCTTGGGTGGCCAGTGGCTGAACGTGCGGATCTCCCCGCGATCTGCACGGCATTCGGGGAGTTGCTTCATCGCGCGGGGGTGCCCATCACGCCCGAGCGAAGCGCGCGATTCGCCGAGATGGTGACCATCGCCGAACCTGACACTTTGAACGAGTTGTACTGGCTAGGTCGCGTGACCCTCACGACGGCGCCAGACCAGCACGCTACCTACGAGCGCGTCTTCCAGCAGGTGTTCCGCGGGCTAGTCGACATCAGCGAGTTCCACGGGTCCGACGAGCTAGGAAGTGAACCGACTCCCGCGCCTCCTGGTGAGGACTCAGCCGGCCAAAGGTCACCGAGCGAACAATCACCGGGTGGTTCGAAGGGAACCGCGGCGACGCCTGGTGCGCTCGATCCCGATGCCGATTCGCAAGAGGCCAGTGCTTTAGCGGCCGTCAGTGAACGCGAACGAGTCAACGACAAGGAGTTCTCGACCCTGAGCGAGGAGGAGATAAGGCTCATCCAACGTCTGGTCGAGCAGTTGCCGTTCGTCCCACCGCTGCGACGAGGCCGCCGAAATCGTCGGCATCGGGGCGGCGCCGATATCGATATTCGTGCAACCTTGCGTCGTTCGCACCGCACCGCAGGTGACCCGGTTCGGGTGATACATCGCAAACGGACCACCAAGCCGCGCCGCATCATTCTGATAGCCGATGTCTCAGGATCGATGGAGCCCTACGCACGCATCTACCTGCATCTGCTGCGTGGTGCCGTCAAGGCGATCAAGGCCGAAGCGTTCGTCTTCGCCACACATCTGACCCGATTGACCCGACAACTCTCCGGCACGTACACCGACGCCGCCTACCGACAGGCAGCGGAGGCGGCTAACGATTGGTCCGGAGGCACGCGCATTGGAGTCGCGTTGCGCTCGTTCATCGAAGACTACGGTCGGCGTGGAATGGCGCGTGGCGCCGTCGTCGTAATCGTCAGCGATGGCTGGGAGAGCGATCGTCCGGAACTCCTCGCCGAAACCATGGAGCGGTTATCGAGGCTGGCCCATCACATCATCTGGGTCAATCCTCGCAAAGCCGCGGAATCTTTCGAACCGTTGACCGGGGGAATGGCAGCGGCGCTGCCCTATGTGGACACGTTCTTGTCAGGGCACAGTCTGCGGGCCCTGCAGGATGTGATGGATGCGATCTCGGCAGCCGGCGATCGGGTGGATCGCAGCACGCGGGCTCGCGCCCGCATGGGTCAGCCGAATCGGCTGGCCTCCTAGAACGCAACACCTAGGCTTGCGCCGTGTTGGTTTCCGTCGATGACTACCGGGAGGGCATCCTCGCGGGCCTCCAGCCCCTCGCGCCGATCACGCTTTCCCTGGGCGAAAGTCACGGGTGTGTCCTGGCCGAGGACATCACTGCGTCCTGGCCGTTGCCGTCCTTCGATAACTCCTCGATGGATGGGTATGCGGTGCTTGCTTCGGATATTGCGGCCGCGAGTGAAGACAGTCCAGTCACCTTGACTGTGGTGGACGACGTCCCTGCGGGCTACCGAGCGGATGTGGACGTCACCACGGGTAACGCGGTTCGCATCATGACCGGCGCACCGATTCCTCGCGGAACCGAATGCATCATCCCGGTCGAGTTGACAGACGCAGGAACCGAGAACGTCGAGATTAGTGGGATGGTCGAGTCGGGTTCCTACATTCGTCGCGCTGGCGAAGACGTAATCGTGGGGGACACCGTGGTGCGGGCCGGAACCCTGCTGTCGGCTCGGCACCTCGCAGTCATCGCCGCCGTGGGACGCGGCGACCTGCTCGTCCATCCGCGACCGCGAGTTGCTGTGCTGTCCACCGGAAGCGAACTGGTCGAACCTGGCACACCGCTAAGCAAGGGCTTGATCAGCGATTCGAACAGCTTCCTGCTGGTAGCCGCAGCGAACGAGGCCGGCGCCCAGGCCTATCGAGTACCGCCTGTCGTCGACGACGCGAAGGCCTTCGCCGAAGCGATCGCAGACCAGTTGCATCGCGCCGATCTCATCCTCACGAGCGGTGGTGTGAGTATGGGTGCCTACGACACAGTGAAGGAAGTCTTCACGGAGATGGGCACGGTGGAGTTCACCAAGGTTGCGATGCACCCCGGCATGCCGCAGGGTCACGGCTTCGTCAGCGAAGACGAGCGCGATCCCGTGCCGGTCATCACATTGCCCGGCAACCCGGTCAGTTCGTATATCTCCTTCGAGAATTTCGTCCGCCCGGCAATCCATCGGCTGCGCGGACTACCTGCTGCCGAGCGGCCGCGGATCGCCGCGACGGTCACCAAAGCGATGGAATCCCAGCAAGCTAAGCGTCAGTTCGCCCGGGGGCGTTTCCTGGACGACGATCGGGTCGAGCCCGTGGGTGGTGGCCAGGGATCGCATGTGATCGGTGGGCTCGCTCAATCGGACTGCCTGATCGTCATCCCCGAGGGGGTAGCGGGCGTGAACGCGGGTGATCGGGTCGACGTGATCGACCTGCGTGATGAGGTCCGATGAGCAATTTCACCCACCTCGATGAATCCGGCGACGCGCGGATGGTCGACGTCACCGCGAAGGACGTCACCGACCGCAAGGCCGTAGCCGAGTCTTTCGTCCGCGTTGGCGCCAACGTGATCGAGTTGCTGCGCGGCTCGGGTGTCCCCAAAGGAGATGCGCTGGCGGTCGCGCGGATCGCCGCGATTAGCGGAACCAAGCGCACCGCGGACCTCATTCCTTTGTGTCACCCGATCGCGATCCACGGAGTCGATGTCGATGTGACAGTCGAGGATTCCGGTGTGCGGATCGTCGTTGCCGTTCGGACGGCAGACCGGACCGGTGTCGAGATGGAGGCTCTCACGGGTGCCAGTGTTGGTGCGTTGGCCCTGATCGACATGGTCAAGGGAGTCGATCGCTCGGCGATGATCGACCGGGTGGTCCTGCTCGAGAAGTCCGGCGGGCGTTCCGGTAACTACCGTCGCTCGGACTCCTCGTGACCTACCGCGCGTTGGTCGTGACAGCGTCGAATCGCGCCTCGCGCGGTGAGTGGGAGGACACCTCCGGCCCGATCCTCGTCTCGGGTTTGCAGGAATTGGGCTTCGAGGTCTCCGGACCGCAGGTTGTTGCGGACGGAGAACCGGTGGCCGATGCCCTGCGGCAGGCGATCGACGACGGCTTCGATCTGGTACTCACCACCGGCGGCACGGGACACACTCCCGCTGACCTCACCCCGGAAATGACCCGTGCGGTAATCGAACGCGAATCACCCGGGTTGGCGGAAGCCGTACGCAACTACGGCGTAGCTGCGGGGATACCTACCGCGATCTTGTCCCGAGGCATTGCCGGGATCGCGGGAAGTACGTTGATCGTGAACCTCCCGGGATCGCCAGGTGGCTGCAGGGATGGGCTTGCGGCGCTCGGTCCGGTGCTGCCGCACGCGCTGGACCAGATCCACGGTGGGGACCACACGAGAACCAGTTAGGACATTTCCGAGTTCTCCCGTTCACCATCGGTTTGCCATCTGTTCTTGCCTTGAACAACTGCTAGGTGTCCCCTTGCCATCAAGTACCGCAAAAGTTCGCGCATGCCATTGCCCCCGACCGAGGTCCAGCGTGACCTGAAGTCGGCGGCAACCACCCACCGCGGTGACCGCGTCTTCAACCGCTCCATCACCGCCGCCGCCTTCACCTCCCTCGTGGTACTGGCGGGTATCGCCGTCTTCCTCGGTATCCAGGCAGTGGTGGCGCTTCAGACACAGGGCCTAGCGTTCTTGTTCACGACGCAGTGGGATATCAATGTGCCGGCCGCCGGCATCTGGGGCATGCTCTACGGATCGGTGCTCCTCGCGGTCATCGGCTTGTTCATTGCTGTTCCCGCCTCGATCCTCCTTTCGGTCTTCATCGTCTTCCTGGCACCCAGGCGGCTCGCGCGCGTAATGACGAACGTGATCGACCTGATGGCAGCCATCCCCTCGATCATCCTGGGCCTGTGGGCCTTCTACCTGCTCAACCCCGTTGCCGAGGAATGGCAGTTCCTGCTGAACAAATACCTCGGCTGGATCCCCATCTTCCAAAATGACAGCGGCAACTACCTCGGGACGCCGTTCATCGCCGGCTTCGTCTTGGCGATCATGATGATCCCGATCGTTACGTCCGTCTCCCGCGAAGTATTGGGAAGAACTCCACCGGACTTGATCAACGCTGCTGAGTCGCTGGGCTGTTCGCTGTGGACCATGTTGCGCTATGTAGCGATTCCCTACGGTCGGGGTGGCATCATCGGAGGAGTCATGTTGGGCCTCGGTCGGGCTCTGGGAGAGACCATCGCAGTCTTCTTCGTTTTGAAACTCGTCTTCGAGACCAACTGGTACAAGATCATCGAATC
Organism: Actinomycetes bacterium; assembly: GCA_965662415.1. Classification (GTDB taxonomy): domain Bacteria; phylum Actinomycetota; class Actinomycetes; order S36-B12; family S36-B12; genus S36-B12. The sequence goes on from CBFIHB010000004.1 coordinate 7,898, forward strand.
CGGGGGTGGCTCGGTGGCCACGATGATCGTGGCCAAATTCGGTGAAGTGAGTGGAGAGTACGAACTACAACTCCTCTTAGCTGCGGGCTTCTTCCTGTTCCTGGGAACACTGATCGTCAACATCATCGCCAATGTGATCGTGAACCGGACGGGACGGCTACAGCGATGACGTCCGTGATCGAGGAATCAGCGAAGAGCCAATGGGCGGATCAAGTACCCGAGCGGCCTTGGCGCAAGAAGCCGGCCAAGCTGCAGGCCGCGATCGTGATCGGTGCCCTAGTCCCGCTGGGTGTTGTGGCATTGATCAACGCAACAACCCAAATTTCGGGGGCCATCCTCATGGTGGTGATCTACTTCCCGATTCAGCTGTTGAGTTCGGCGTTGGCCGCCTGGTTCGTCAGGGGGACCCGCGGCATCGGCGATTCCTTCATCATCGTGACCGCCATCGGAGCGACGATCTTCAGTTTCGTCATCTTGTTCTCGGTCCTTGGATCGCTTATCGTCCGCGGCGCCCAAGCTCTGTGGGGTGAAGACGGCTTCCGATCTTCGTTCCTCTTTCAGAACAACGTGTACATCAACCCGAGTACACCGCTGGACTACGGCGGTCTAGGTCATGCCATCCTGGGCACACTTGTCATCGTCGCAATAGCCACCATCATCGCGGTCCCTATAGGCATCGCGACTGCCGTCTACATCACCGAAGTGCGCGGGCGCGCCGTCCCCTATGTGCGTTTTTTCGTGCAGGCGATGAGTGGGGTTCCATCCGTGGTTGCGGGCCTGTTCATCCTGACTGTTCTGATCGTCTCGGGTGCGATCCAGCAGAGTGCCTTCGCGGGAGGTCTCGCATACGCCATCTTGATGCTCCCCACCGTGGCACGCACCGCCGAAGAGGTGCTCCTACTCATCCCCGAGGATCTGCGAACCGGCGCACTCGCTCTAGGTTCCACCCGGGCGCGGGTTGTTCTTCGAGTTGTTATTCCGGCGGCAAAGACCGGCATCGTGACGGCGATCATCCTGGGAGTTGCCCGGGTTATTGGTGAGACCGCACCGCTGTTGCTCACCTCGCTCAAGAACGATCAGACGATCCTCAATCCCTTCAACGCTCCGATCGCCGCACTGCCGACCTACATCTTCGACAACGTGGCCCTTCCGTACCCGGGTGCTGTGACCAGAGCGTGGGGAGCCGCCCTCGTCTTAATGATCATCGTCCTGATCCTCTTCTCGCTCGCTCGCTACCTCGGGCGTGACCGCTTGAACAAGTCCCGATAGGAGAACTGCGCATGTCCACAGCTGAATTCGAAGGTGATGTCGACGTCTTGGAAGATCAGTTCACCGATTCACCGAGACTCGGCCCTATCGAACTCGAATCGCGCGATGTGAGTGTGTGGTTCAGCAAGCGCAAAGTCCTTGAGGGCGTCAGTATCGAATTCCCGAAGAACACGGTGACCGCCTTGATCGGGCCATCGGGGTGCGGTAAGTCCACCTTCATCCGCACCCTCAATCGCCTGCATGAGCTGATTCCCGGGGCTGCGCTAGCAGGTTCGGTCCTATACGAGGGCAAGGACATTTACGACGCAGACGTGGATCCGGTTCACATTCGCTTGAAGATCGGGATGGTGTTCCAAAAGCCCAACCCGTTCCCCAGCATGACGATCCGCGGGAACGTCCTCTCCGGACTGAAACTGTCGGGGATGAAGAGGGACAACCACGATCACATCGTCGAAGAAACTCTGACAGCTGCTGGACTGTGGAATGAAGTAAAGGATCGACTCGATGCGGCCGCTGGAGAGCTGTCCGGTGGCCAACAGCAGCGCCTCGTCATCGCCCGCGCCCTTGCTGTGCAACCGCATGTGCTGCTGATGGACGAGCCGTGCTCCGCACTGGACCCGGCCTCGACCCTCAAGATCGAGGAGACGATCCGGGAACTGTCGAAGGACATCACCATCGTGATCGTCACTCACAACATGCAACAGGCGGTGCGTGTCTCGGATTACACGGCGTTCTTCCTAGCCGCGGAGAACGAGCCGGGGTACGTCATTGAACAAGGATCTACAACCGACATCTTCGGATCACCGAAGGATCAACGAACCCTGGACTACGTCAATGGTCGCTTCGGTTAGCCCGTTGTTAACTCTGGCGTCCAGAGTTCACCAGTTGGTCGCCTTGGTGTTGCCATGGCGCATCCTCGTAGACACCCACGCTCCCTAACTTCTCCCCGTCACATACCTCTTCGTGAAGGAGTTTCCCGTGCGACGTACGATCGCGATCCTTGCCGGATCCGCACTGGCGGCATCAACTGTCGCCTTCGCTGTCCCGGCCAACGCAGCAGAAACCGTCCCCGGTGGAGGCGCGTCTTTCCCCAACGTTTTCCTCCAGCAGTGCCTAACGGATTTCAACGCCTCTCAGAACAATTTCAATATCCAGTACACCTCGACCGGTTCCGGTACAGGCAAGGGCAACTTCGCGAAGGGAACCTTCGTTTACGCCCAGACGGACTCGAAGTACTCATCAGGTGAGCCGACCTTCGATTGGGAGTACATCCCCAATATTGGTGGTGCGATTACATTCCCCATCAACCTGAAGAACTCCCGTAACGGGCGCACCCTAGGTTCGTCCATCCAACTCAAGCAGAGCACTCTGACCAAGATCTTTGGTGGCCAGATCACCCGCTGGAATGACGCCGAAATCAAGCGTTCGAATCCGCGCATTGCGTCCGCGCTGCCAAGCACCGGAATCACAGTCGTCTACCGCGCGGATAGCTCGGGAACCACGAACAACCTTCTGCAGTACTTCAACGCATGGTCGCCTCGCATCTTCAGCAAGGTCCAAGACGACATGTCGACTGCGTTCCCTGGCGGCAAGCCTCCGTCAAACTCCATCTCGGGGAACAAGAACTCCGGCGTGATGTCCCAAATCCTCACCAAGGAAGGTGCCATCGGATACGTCGATCTAGGTGACGCCAAGGGCTACCCGGCGGCTCGCGTGGAGAATTCCCTGGGCGAGTTCGTTGCCCCGTCGTCTGCATCGGCTGCCCGCAACCTCGCCAACCAGACCAACTTCGGGTCGAACGGTCTGGTGACCTTGAACTACAAGGTTCGCGCCAAGGGGGCCTACCCGATCGCCATCTTCAGTTACGCGCTGGCACGTACCGATGGCGGTGGACCTAACGGTCTGGGTGTTCGTCAGTTCGTGAACTACGTCATCCAGGAGTGCGGACCCTCACGCGCTGCATCCCTCGGCTTCGTGCCGGTTAGGGGCAAGGTGCTCGCCGAGGCTCGTGATCTGGTGTTGAAGATCAAGTAGTCGACAACCGCGGCCATGCCGCACAACTGAAAACCAAGGAGAGGGCGATGCAACGCACCGTTTCGACCGGGCGGAGCATCGCCCTCTCCACTTTCCTACTGAGTGGCGCGCTCGTTGTGAGCGGATGCACCCCGCCGATGCCACCCGATGTCCTCGCCGCCCAGGCTGAATCACAGATCGAGTGCCAGTCCGGGTCGACAGAAATATCGGTACCAGACAACCTCTTTGGAGCAATGTCCCTAGTAGGGAATGCACTCACCTCCATCTGTCCAGATCAGAGCCTGATCGAAGTCGGACCTGACCAACCGGCACCGTTGAAGGTGACAGATGGAACGCCGAGTTCCGCCATCATTGACGAATTCAGTGCCCTATGTACCGATGGGGACGTCATCTATGTACCTCTTTTTGGCTACCCGGTCACGCTCGCTTACAACATCCCCGGCCTAGAGGGCTTGGTGATGACACCGCAGGCCATCGCCGGGATCCTGAACGGCACCGTTACGTCATGGGAAGACCCGTTGATCACCGATCCGAATGAAGCATTCGATTTGACCTTGCTTCCGGAGATCCAGGTGATGAGCGTGGAAACGCCTCAGGGATCAGTCGAGGCGATGACGGCCTGGCTGACCGATGAGGTGCCCGACGAGTGGACCCAGGGGATCGTCGGAACGTTGCCAGATTCGGTGGCGTTTCCGACCTCCTTCGACATGGTCGGTGAATTGAGCTTCACCGAGGGTGCGGTCGGGATTCTCCCGGTCTTCGAGGCGATTAATAACCTCATCCCCGCAGCGTCCCTGCCCGTGGTCGATACCCGGGATGGCGGTACGGGTGAGACCTACTACTTCACGTCGGACGACGTTCAACTACCCAAGATCGGAATAGGGGCCATGGACATAACGGTCGACGATTCGGGAAATATCGCTGCGAGCCCGGGTGTCGGTGGAATTCCGAATCCGGAGAACTTCGATTTCGCGGCGTCGAAGATCATCTTGCAAGAAGGCGCACCGGAGATCGGTTGGCCAGTCGTTGGCGTAGGGCACCTGCTCGTGTGCGATTCACCCGGAGATCCGGTTCCGCTCTCGGTCGCCCAATACGCGCTTCGGCTGGCCGGTCAGGGTGCCCTCGAAACCTTTGGCCTGACTCCCATTCCCGAACCGGTTCGAATCCGGACCTTCGAGCCCTTGAAGGTAGTTGTCGCCGAACCGACCGAGTAGCCGACCACAGGTACGAGAAGGGACCGGGTCGAAACCCGGTCCCTTCGCAAGGGGCGCTCATCGAGCGTCCGCTCAGATGAAGAGGAGTTGCGCCCCTTCGGTCAACTCGATGAAGTCGCTAGCGTTGATGATCCCGTCGAGATCATCGAACAGATCCGACTCATCGAGGTGGTTCATATCCGCGCTCAATCGGCATGCCCACAACTTCGCTCCGGAAGCCTTCAGCAACTCGAGGAACTCCGGCACCGGTGGAATGTCAAGTTCCTCCAGAGACTTGTTCATCATGTGAGTTGCCATGGTGGTCATGCCAGGTAGCGGCGCGAGAGCCGCCGGCATGTGCGCGGCCGGGTTGCCCACGGGCGAGAACTTCAGGTGCTCCATCCGACCTTTGGTGATCATGTCGAATCCCCAGAAAGTGAAGAACAGATGCACATCCACACCCTCACCGAGCGCGGCGTTTCCCAGGATCAGTCCTGGGTAGGCCATGTCCAAACTGCCCTTCGAGCAGATGATGGCCAACGTCCGGTCGGTTTCGACGTCACTATCGAAGGACGGGACGACGATCTCCGCCGTTGCGGTCATGTCAGCCTCCTACACGCAGCCGTGCGGCTTGGGGAGACCGGCGATGTAACTCATCTTCTTGGCCGGCTTCTTGGGGAACAGGCGGAAAAGCGTCTTGGTATCTACGCCACCGGCGGTCGATACGCGGCGGATTGTCGGCGTTTCGCCCTTCTCCTGGAAGTCTTCGCGCAGGAAGTGAATGACCTTCCAGTGATCGTCGGTCATGTCGATTCCGATGGCCGTGGCCAGTTCGCCACCGATGGCCTCGTCCCATTGGTCGTACTCGGTCATGAAGCCTTCGTCGTCGACGACGAGCTCCTTGCCGTTGATAACTGTCGTTGCCATGGCGATCAACTCCTCACGTGTGCCTGGCTGACGCTTCCTAGGCCGAAAGCGCCGGTTCCTTCTTCTCTTCGGTCTGTAGCAGGTCGGTGCGCTTTCCCTTCAGGGACATCAGCGCCGGCATCGGCATCGAGCGACCGGGCATCAGGACGTTCCAGTAGATCCAGCGGAACGCGAGCTTGCCCAGGTGGTTGACCCGGCTCTCCTTGAGAAGGTTCATCGGGCCGATTCCGGCGTAGGGGTACTTGCCGGGCAGTGGCTCGTAGTCGTAGTTGAAGTCGATGAGCATCGCCTTGCCGCCGCCGGTCTCTATGAAGCAGTTGGCGTGGCCATCGAAGCGGTGGGTCATTTCCCTGCCCGCGATGTGCTGCAGGAAGTTCTCCACGAAGATGTCGATCTCGAAGTGCGCGACCGATCCGGCCTTGGAGGCTGGGATGTCGTTCGCATCGCCGAGCGCGAAAATGTTGTCGTACTCGGTAGAGATCTGGGTGAACTTGTCCACGGGGACCAGGTTCAGTTCATCCCCCATTCCGGAGCGGGCAACGAACTCAGCACCCATGTTCAGTGGAACTGTGACGAGCAGATCGAAGGGCACTTCGCGTTCGTCGTAGGAAACCAGTGCCTTCTTCTCGTTGTCGATCTCCATCAACATGAAGTCGGACTCGACAGCGATGTCCTTCTCCTGAAGTGTGTTCCCGAATGCCTCGGCCGCGATCGGCTTGGTGAAGGCACCGGGCAGCGGTGTCACGTAAGTCATCTCGACCTTGTCCCGCATGCCCTTGTCCTTGAAGAACGAATCGGCCAGGAAGGTGAACTCCAATGGGGCCACCGGGCATTTGATCGGCATCTCGACGATGTTCACGACAAGGCGCCCACCCGGCCAGCTCTTCAATTTCTCGGCAAGCTTGACTGATCCTTCGTAGGAGTAGAACTCGTGGATCGAGTTGCCCCACTCCGGGCCGAGCATGCCGTCGGTCTGATCGGGACGGGGACGCACGCCGGTTGCGATGATCAGCATGTCGTAGTCGAACTCGCGACCATCGTCGAGCGCAACGACCTGCTCTTCGGGCCGTACCACGTCGATCTCTCCGAACTCCAGGCTTACCCCAGAGTTCAGCGTGCTCCGTCGCGACTTGGTGACCTGCTCTGGCTGGTACGTGCCGAAGGGCATGAACAAGTAACCGGGCTGGTAGCGATGGTTGTCGTCGGCGTCGATGACAGTGATCTGCCAATCGGCCTCGGGCAGTTCTTTGCGCAGCTTGTTCGCCGCCATAGTTCCGGCGGTACCGCCACCCAATATCAATAATGTCCTCATACCCCCCAAGGTATGTCGGGGGTGGGGTATACGGGCAGGGCCGAAGCGCCGGACTTGATAGGACTTTGGTCAGGTCCCGGTCAGGACCGTTGGTGCCGCTCCCATGACTCCTTGATCTCCTTCTCGGCCTCTGCCCGACCGACCCAGGTGGCCCCTTCCACGGACTTGCCTGGCTCGAGATCCTTATAGACCTCGAAGAAATGCTGGATCTCCAGACGGTCGAATTCGGCTACGTGGTGGATATCGCGTAGGTGTTCCATGCGGGGATCACCGGCGGGCACACACAGCACCTTGTCGTCGCCGCCGGCTTCGTCGGTCATCCGGAACATCCCAACGGTGCGGCATCGGATGAGAACGCCCGGGAAAGTCGGCTCTTGGATCACGACCAGGGCATCTAGTGGATCGCCGTCCAGGCCCAAAGTGTCGTCGATGTACCCGTAATCGTGGGGGTAGCGGGTCGAGGTGAACAGCATGCGATCCAATCTGATCCGGCCGCTGTCGTGGTCCATCTCGTACTTATTGCGGCTTCCAGCCGGGATTTCGATCGTGACGTCGAACTCCAACGGTTCCATGGCCGTCCCTCCGCTTTCTGCTGCCGGGTCGAGGATCCACGAACCCGGTCCTGCGTAGGGTAACTGCCTAGGTCCGAAGGAGGGCGTCGCTCGATGCCAGTGCGCAGGCAAGCCCGCATGCCGTCGTTCGCCGTCCGCGGTGGGGCGGCAGTAACCGGCTTGCTGCTTTTGGCCTCCGCGTTGCCCGGCGCCCAGGCATCCGACACCCTGCCGCCGGCACCTCCGGCGGCCTCGAGCGCTGCGAATCCGTCTGCTCCGTGGGCTGCGTTGGATGCGGATTCGGGGTCTGGTCCCAGCGCGGCGGGTGTAATCGATCAGATCGATGATCTTGCGCGCTCACGGAACTTGCGCCGATCGGGGATCGTGGTCATGGATCCGGGAACCAATGCGGTCCTGTACGACAAGCAAGCGTCCCGACCGTTGATCCCGGCTTCGAGCATCAAGGTGCTCACGGCAGCTGCTGCGTTGGAAGTACTCGGCGCACGCACCCGATTGGCCACCACCACCGCGTTGGCGGGGGATGTCGTCTATCTGGTCGGCGGCGGCGACGCCACCTTGGCTCGCCGAGATGACCGAGATTCCGCAGCGGATGGTCCAGCCTCGATTCGCCGCTTGGCTCGCGATACGGCCACCGCGCTCGGCGGCACCACGAAAGTCGATCTCGTCTTCGACGATTCGCTCTTCACCGGCCGTGCGCTCGGGCCGGGTTGGGCGAAGGGATTCCCTGCCGCGGGAGTCGCGGCACCGGTTTCAGCTCTGATGATGGACCAGGGGCGTCGCTCCCGGGGATCACGCGCCCGGGTCGACGATCCTGCGCGCAAGGCCGCCAGCGCTTTTTCGAACTTTCTGGGCAAGCAGGGCATCGAGGTGCGCAGCGTAGAACGCGGCGTTGCACCGTCCACCGCAAACGAACTTGCACGCGTGGAGTCGGCCGCCATCGGCGAACTCGTCCAGCAGATGCTCACCGATTCCGATAACGACGTCGCAGAGTCCCTTGGTCACTTGATAGGCGGACAGGCCGTGGGCGAGGCGTCCTTCGCCGGCGGTGCCCGGGCTATGACCGCCGTCTTGCAGGACGCGGGCATCGACATCGACGGCATGCAGTTAGCCGATGCCAGTGGGCTGTCTCCGCGAAATCAGGTCGCCCCGGTCACCATCGGCGAAGTGCTGTCCCGGGTGGTGCGTGAGGAGGACTGGTCGGTCATCTCCTCTGGCCTTGCCGTGGCGGGAGTATCAGGAACCCTCGCCAATCGTTTCGCCACGAAAGCCACGTCCGCCGGCCGCGGTGTCGTGCGCGCAAAGACCGGCACGCTGACGGGAGTTGGTGCCCTAGCAGGCACCGTGACCGATCGGGCGGGCCGACCTTTGGTATTCGTCGTCATGGGAAATCGGCTGCCTTCCCAGGCCCGAGCCCGTGACACTATGGACCGACTTGCCAGCAGTCTCGCGGAATGTGGGTGCAGTTGATGGAATCCCCGATCGTCTTGCCGGTCAACCAGTTCGATCACTTCTACCGTGGGGGAGACCGCATCGGTGCGCTGCGGCACGGCCCCGGCGGTCCGCGTCGGCCGGAAGAGTGGATCGGCTCTGCCACCGCGCGCTTTGGTCAGGCGCCCGCCGGTTTGACCGTCTTGCCAGACGGCGCCACCCTCGCTGAACAGGTCAGCGCCGACCCTGACGCCTGGCTGGGGCCCGATCATGTTGCGCGGTACGGGGCAAGCACGGAGTTACTCGTCAAACTGCTCGACCTCGATCAGCGCCTGCCGGTGCACCTGCACCCCACCCGCGACTTCTCGCGAACCCACCTCGGGCTCGCGCACGGTAAGACCGAGGCGTGGTACGTGCTCGACGCTCCGGAAGGAGCTCGAGTGGGCGTCGGTTTCGCCGACCGGATGTCGATCGATGAGATCCGCGCGTGGGTGATGGATCGCGACAGCGAGGCACTCTTGTCCGCTCTGCGTACGCGCGAAGTCCGCCCGGGCGACGCCATGCTCGTACCGGCTGGACTCCCGCATACCGTGCAAGAGGGCGTATTCGTGCTCGAACTTCAAGAGCCCACGGACCTGTCGATCCTGTTGGAATGGGAGGGATTCGCGGTCGACGGCTTCAAGGACGGACACCTCGACCTCGGGTTCGACACCGCACTCCAGGCGGTCGACACAGAAGGAATCAGCGAAGCAGACCTCGAGCGATTGGTCGTGCCCCGCGAAGACATCGAGCGTGAAGGCCTGATCACCGCGCTTCCGGCGCAGGCCGATCCGTATTTCCGTTTGCACCGCATCGTCCCCGGGAAACAGAGCCCATCGGTCGAGGCGGGCTTCGCGATCGTGCTCGTGACCGAAGGTCGGGGTGTACTCACGGTGGGTGACACTGGTTGGCAGATCGCCCGCGGCGATGCCTTGCTTCTTCCGTACGCAGCCGGACCCTGGTCGGTCAGCGGCGAGGTAACCGTCATGGCGTGCCGACCCCCCGCCCCGGATGCGCCCGATGCGCCCCGGTGAGCAGATGAGCGACCCCGTCGATTGGTCTCTCGCGCGCAGGGTTGGGCGCCGTTTCGCTCCGTCTGGACCGGAGATGCAGATGCATGAGGCCAGGGGTGTGGTGAGCGAACTGCGCGAAGATGCCGAGCAGGCCCGCGAGCACGTCCTCTCGATCACGGGAATGCAAACCGAGCCAGGTCACCCTGCGGTTGTGGTCGATCGCGGCGATTGGATCGATTCGAATGTCGCCGCGATGGGGGAGGTGCTCGCACTGTGGCCAACCGCGCAGGACAGGCACGAGCAGGCGTCGGCGAGTGCCCAGGCGATCGGTCCGCGGGCCAGCGCCGTGCAGTTGGGTGCGGCCCTGGGATGGCTGAGCGGCAAGGTCCTCGGCCAGTACGAGGCGCTCGGTGATCCCGGACGGCTGCTCCTCGTTGCTCCCACCATCGTGGACATCGAGCAGACGCTGGAAGTCGAGCCACGCGATTTCCGCTTGTGGGTGTGCCTGCACGAGGAGACCCACCGCGTGCAATTCGGTGCGGTTCCCTGGCTCGACGAGCACTTCAAGGGTTTGATCACTCGTGCGCTCGAGACGTTCGATGAATCGTCTTTCGGGGATCGGTTCCTCGCGATCGCCGGTGAGGTCTTCGCTGCCGTGATCCAGCGACGAACCCCCGACATCCTCACCGCTGCACAAACTCCGGAGCAGCGCGCAATCCTCGATGAGATCACCGGCTTGATGTCGGTGCTCGAAGGGCATGCCGATGTGGTGATGGATGAGGTGGGGGTGGATGTCCTGCCGACGGTTGGGACCATCCGAAAACGCTTCGAGAGTAGGCGCTCCAGCGAGGCGGCTGTTCGCGGTGCGGATTCGATCTGGCGCAAGGCGCTGGGCATGGACGCCAAGATGCGCCAGTACCGGGAGGGTGCGGCCTTCGTCCGTGCCTTGATGGCCGACGGTGGCATGGCCATGGTGAACCGGGTATGGGAGAAGCCGGAAAACCTGCCCTCGGCGACCGAAGTGCGTGAGCCATCGATGTGGCTGGCGCGGGTACGGGGAATCGCTGCGTGAACGTCTCGCCGCAAGCCCAAGGGCTCCGGCACGCGGTCGGTGAGTGCATCGAGCCAGGCAATGTGGTCATCGGTTGTTCTGGGGGGCCCGATTCTCTGGCTCTGGCCGCGGCGGCAGCCTGGGCGGTGCCTCGGGCGCCGGGTGAACTCACCGCGGTGATCGTGGACCACGGATTGCAGGAAGACTCCGCACTGGTCGCTGAACGAGCTGGGCGCGCATGTCAGGCAGTGGGAATCGAGGATGTGGAGATCCGAAGGGTGCAGGTCGGCAGCGAAGGCGGACCGGAAGCTGCCGCACGAGATGCCCGTCGCGCAGCGTTGCTGGAGGTTGCCGAGCAGCGGTCTGCCAGGCAGATCTTGCTTGCGCACACCCGGGACGATCAAGCCGAAACGGTTCTGTTGCGCGCGGCTCGCGGATCGGGAGCCCGCTCTTTGTCGGCCATGCGTACGTGCGATCCGCCTTGGCACCGCCCTTTCCTCGATACGCCACGCGAGGTGGTCCACGCAGTTGCCAGCGAAATCTTCGAGTCCTTGGGTTTTCCGCCATGGGATGACCCGCATAACCACGATCGCCGCTTCGCCCGAGTGCGTGTGCGACAGGCTTTGGTGCATTTGACGGATGATCTCGGCCCGGGACTCTCCGCCAACCTCGCACGCTCCGCGCATCTACTCGGTGATGATGCGGATGCCCTGGAGTCCTGGGCGGCTGGGGCGTTCGAGCGGATCGTGCAGTGGGAGAAGGGCGAATGCTCGGCTGATATCGCGGCTCTCGTTGAACTGCCACGTGCGATCCGCACCAGGGTGCTGCGCCTCATGCACTCGTCGGTTGCCGGTCAGGCCGCCGAACTCGACTTCGATCACGTCCAGCAGGTGGAGGCGATGGTCTCGGTGTGGAACGGTCAAGGTCCGACTCATCTACCCGGGCAGGTCAGCGCGCTGGTGGAATGTGGAAGGCTAAGCCTGCGCGTCAAACCCTGGGAGTAGTGAGTGGAATCTCAAGATGTCCAAGCCGACCTTGAACACGTACTACTGACCGAAGAGCAATTGCACGAACGTATTGCCGAACTTGCGGTCACCATCGACCAGGACTACTCCGAGTCCACGCCACTGCTTGTCGGCGTACTCAACGGTGCCGTGATGGTCATGGCCGATCTGGCCCGGGCACTGCACATCCATGCCGACATGGACTGGATGGCGGTCTCGTCCTACGGATCGGGCACCACATCCAGCGGAGTGGTGCGCATCCTGAAGGACCTCGACGCCGACATCGAAGGCCGCGACGTCCTGATCGTCGAAGACATCTTGGATTCAGGGCTCACTCTCTCCTGGCTGCTGAAGAACCTGAATTCCCGCAAACCAGCGTCACTTGAGGTGTTCACCCTGCTGCGTAAGCCCGATGCCCTGAAGGTCAAGGTCGAGCCGAAATACGTGGGCTTCGATATCCCGAATGAATTCGTGGTCGGCTACGGGCTCGATTACGACCAGCGCTACCGCAACTTGCGCTGTGTAGGCACCCTGGCGCCGCACGTCTATGCAAGCTAGCCAGCTTGAGCTGAACCGTTCGCGGCGAGCGAAGCCATGCAGCGGCGCCGATGAGAAGGATGCCTGCTCGTAGTACCGTCGTAGGGTGAATCTCAAGCGCTGGCTGCGCGGCCCGATCTTCTGGATCGCCATGGCCGTGGTGCTTGTGCTGGTGGGATCGAGCGTGATCTCCGGTCTGGGCGCGCCTGAAGAAATCGACACCGGGGAAGCCGTCTCGCAGATCACGAATGGCAGCGTCGATACCGCGACGCTCATCGACCGGGACCAGGTGCTAGAGCTCACCTTGAAGAACGGCGATCAGGTTCGTTCTCACTACATCACCGGTCAAGGTGTGGAGTTGCAGAACCTGCTGCAAGAGCGCACCGATGCCGGCCAGTTGCCTGGCGGCTACAACGTCGAGGTACCTAGCCAGAACATCCTGGTCACCTTGTTCATCTCGCTGCTGCCGTTCGCGTTGCTCATTTTGCTGATGGTCTTCATCTTCAGCCAGATGCAAGGCGGTGGCGGGCGCCTAATGAACTTCGGGAAGTCCAAGGCGAAGGCCATCACCAAGGACATGCCGCAGACCACGTTCGAGGACGTGGCCGGTGCCGATGAGGCCGTCGAGGAACTCGTCGAGATCAAGGACTTCCTCGCCGACGCCGAGCGCTTCCAGAAGGTCGGCGCCAAGATTCCCAAGGGCGTGCTGCTCTATGGTCCGCCCGGAACTGGAAAGACGCTGCTGGCCCGCGCGGTGGCCGGCGAAGCCGGTGTGCCCTTCTATTCCATCTCCGGTTCGGACTTCGTGGAGATGTTCGTGGGCGTGGGTGCCAGCCGGGTCCGCGACCTATTCGAGCAGGCCAAGACCAATGCCCCGGCGATTGTCTTCATCGATGAGATCGACGCCGTTGGCCGGCACCGCGGCGCCGGACTCGGCGGCGGGCATGACGAGCGAGAGCAGACCCTCAACCAGATGCTGGTGGAGATGGACGGTTTCGACGTCTCCGGTGGCGTGATCTTGATCGCTGCCACGAACCGGCCGGACATCTTGGATCCTGCCTTGTTGCGCCCCGGCCGTTTCGATCGGCAGATCGCCGTGGAACGCCCGGACTTGAACGGGCGCTACGAGATCTTGCAGGTGCACGCGAAGGGTAAGCCGGTCGCGGAGGATGTCGATCTCATGGCGGTCGCACGCCGGACTCCCGGATTCACCGGTGCGGATCTGGCCAACGTCCTTAACGAGGCGGCTCTGCTGACGGCACGCTCGGACAAGACGTTCATCGACGACGAGTCCCTCGACGAAGCTATCGACCGAGTGATCGCCGGTCCCCAAAAGCGCACCCGTGTGATGGATGACCACGAGAAGACCATCACTGCGTATCACGAAGCCGGACACGCACTCGTCGCCGCTGCGCTACCGGGCAACGATCCGGTCCACAAGATCACGATCATGCCGCGCGGGCGTGCTCTGGGCTACACGATGGTGCTACCTGACCAGGACAAGTACTCGACCACTCGCAGCGAGATGCTCAATCAGCTTGCGTACATGCTCGGTGGACGCGCAGCCGAGGAATTGATCTTCCATGATCCGACCACCGGCGCTGCGAATGACATCGAAAAGGCCACGTCGGTGGCTCGGGCCATGGTTACCCAATACGGCATGACCGAACGGCTCGGGGCCATCAAGTACGGCCAGGAGCAAAGCGAGGTCTTCCTCGGACGCGACATGGGTCATATGCGCGATTACTCCGAAGAGGTCGCCGCAGCGATCGACGAGGAGGTACGGACCTTCATCGAAGCCGCGCATCAAGAGGCCTACGACGTCCTGGTGGACAATCGTGACGTTCTCGACGCCCTGGTACTCGCACTCCTCGAGCGCGAAACCCTCGATAAGGCCGAGATCGAGGAAATCTTTACCGAGTTGAGGTTGCGCTCCCCCCGTCCCGCCTGGACAGGCTCTGCCCGACGCGCTCCGGACACTCGTGGCCCCATTCCGTTTCCGGGTGCAGCGGCCAACGGCCACGCATCGAGCACTGGGCTGGAGAAGGCGATGCATGAATCCCCCGATCCCGAGTCCCGATAGGACTAGCCGTGTCGATCGATCCGGTGTTTTCCGGCGCCGATACTCCTGCAGGTGAGTACAACGCCGAGGGTGTTTCCCAGGCAATCCGGGATCTGCTTATTGCAATCGGTGAGGACCCCGATCGGGATGGCCTTCGCGATACCCCTGATCGTGTGGCGCGCAGTTACGCCGAGGTCTTCGGTGGATTGCGGCTCAACGCCGAGGAAGTTCTCACCACCACATTCGATTTGGGACACGACGAACTCGTTCTCGTTAAGGACATCGAGCTCTACAGCACCTGTGAGCACCACCTGCTGCCATTCTTCGGTGTAGCGCACGTCGGCTACCTTCCGAATAAGTCAGGCCGTATCACGGGCCTTTCAAAGCTCGCCAGACTCGTTGACGTTTTCGCCCGGCGTCCACAGGTGCAAGAGCGCCTTACCTCGCAGGTTGCCGATTCGCTGATGCGGATCCTGGAACCGCGTGGTGCCATCGTCGTTATCGAGGCAGAGCACATGTGCATGGCGGTGCGCGGCGTCCGCAAGCCAGGAGCCCGCACGGTGACCAGCGCGGTCCGTGGCAGCCTGCATGATCCGGCGACGCGGGCTGAGGCGATGTCTCTCATCTCAGGAAAGTAGCCCGTGCCCGTGTCCGGTCTACCCGACTCGCATCTCGGTGTGGGGGCTCCGGTGGTCTGGGGTGTGCTGAACGTGACTCCCGATTCTTTTTCCGATGGTGGTCGCTTCGACTCGATCGACCGTGCGCTCGAGCAGGCTCATTGCATGCGCGAGCAGGGCGGGGACGTGATCGACATCGGTGGTGAATCCACTCGGCCTGGCGCGAAGCGGGTGAGCGCCGAGGAAGAGTGCCAGCGGGTACTGCCGGTTATCCGGGCGCTCGCTGCCGAGGGTGTCACGGTGAGCATCGACACGATGCGATCCGAGGTTGCCTCTTCGGCGCTCGATGCAGGAGCGCAGATCGTCAACGATGTCAGCGGCGGTCGCGCCGATGGGCGCATGCACCAGTGCGTCGCCTCCTACGGAGTGCCTTATGTCCTCATGCATTGGCGCGGACACTCAGCCACGATGAACGAGCTGGCCGTCTACGAGAATCCGGTGCGGCAAGTATGTGAGGAAATGTGCGAGCAGGTGGACCTGGCATTGGCTGCGGGAATCGATGAGTCGTTGCTGATACTCGATCCCGGACTCGGTTTCGCGAAGGAAGCAGAACACAACTGGACGTTGCTGCATCACCTCGATGTGTTGATGGATTTGGGATACCCGTTGCTGCTCGGCCCCTCCCGAAAGCGTTTCCTCGGCGCGCTGTTGGCAGGTGGGGACGGTGCTCCGCGGCATACCGATGGTCGCGATGTGGCGTCCTCCGTGTTGAGCGCGCTTTTCACCGAGCGCGGGGTGTGGGGGGTTCGCGTGCACGATGTGCAAGGCACCGTCGATGCCGTGAAGGTGAGTTTGGCGATGCGATCGGGGGATGGCCGATGAGCGATCGGATCGAGATTCTCGGGATCCGCGGGTGGGGCCATCACGGAGTGCTGGCCGAAGAGCGGCGCGAAGGACAGGAGTTCTCCGTAGATGTCGCGCTCGGAGTCGACACCCGCGAGGCTGCGCAGACCGACGATCTTGCGCTGACGATCGACTACGGCGATGTCGCCCAGCGCGTGCACGCTCTGATCGTCGGGGAGCCCTTCGACCTCATCGAGACTTTGGCGGAACGAATAGCCGATGCCGTGCTGGTTTTCGATGAGCTGGTGTTCGTTGAGGTGGCGGTGCATAAGCCGTCCGCACCGATCCCCGTCCCCTTCGACGATGTGATCGTGCGGATACGCAGGGAGCGCAACTAGCCCATGCATTACGTGATCGGAGTCGGATCGAATCTCGGTCAGGCATCAGCCAGTGTCCGCCAGGCAATGCGTGATGTCGAGAATCGAGTGGTAGCCGCTGATGTGCGTCGTTCTTCGTTGTATCGAACCTCTCCGGTTGGTGGACCCGATCAGCCGGACTTCGTCAACGCGGTGCTGGTGCTGGAGTCGGAGATGACACCCGATGCGGTTCTCGAAGTCCTGCAGGGCATCGAGCAGCAAGCCGGGCGCGTGCGTGACGTGCGCTGGGGGCCGCGGACACTGGATCTGGACATCGTCGCGGCGGGAGACATCGTGAGCGATAAACCGGAGTTGACGTTGCCCCACCCGCGCGCACACGAACGAGCGTTCGTCCTCATCCCCTGGCACGAGATCGAACCGGAGGCATCCCTTCCCAGGATTGGACCGATCGCAGCTGTGATCGATGGCGGTTTCGATGATCAAGCCATCGAGGTGTTGTCCGAGGATGAATGGGCGTGAAGCCGACATCGATTCGACTGGTGGTCGTACTCGCGGTGATCGGTGCGGCACTTGGCTGGGCGCTGGCCACGGTCGTCGCGGGGTGGACGGGGCGATCGCTGCCATTGCCGATCCTTGCCGGCTCTGCACTGTGGTTGCTGGCAATCGCATTGTTCACGTGGGGATGGTTCGTACGGCCACGTGTGCGTGCGCGCAACGAGCAGATGCCGCAGGCCGAGCCGATGCCTGCGTTGATGGCCGCACGAATCGTTGTACTGACCATGGCCGCATCTCGGATGGGTGCCGTGGTGTCCGGCTTCTATCTGGGAGCGGTGATCGCCACTGTGGCGGAGGGAATGACCACGCCGGCGTCTCAACAGACGGTGTGGTCGGGTGTGCTCGCCGCTACGGGTGCTGCCGTGACCTGCGCCGCAGCGCTGTGGATCGAGCGGGCGTGTTTGCTACCTGCGCAACAAGACGACGACGAGTGACCTAGGGTCGGGTCCATGAGCGAGACGCCCCTTGAGGATCTGCCCTTCGACGAACTGCGTCATCGGGCCTTCCATATCGCCGAGCACCGGGTCGACATCGGATTCTTCACCGAACTATTCGGGCATATGCCGGGCATGGTCGCCATCGAAGGTGAGCAAGGCGACCTCGGCGCGATCGGCGGAACATTCATCGAGACCGTTCGCGCGGTGAAGGAGATGTTCGGCCAAGGAGACCTAGATCCGAACACCGAGGCGTTGCTTCGTGCGCGTTTCGCGACTTACATTCGCGAACACGAGAAGTAGACCACAGGCTAGCGGTCGGCATCGCCTACTACGAAGAAGAACGACGCCACGGCCGGTGCCAACACGGAGACGGGAGTGCCGACTAGCGCACTTTCCATCGCCTGCAGATGGGCGAAACTCGGAGTGCGGGCCTTGAGTCGAAGTGGCATTACGTCCCCGTCGCTGACCAGCAGCCAGCCGGCAATGCCGAGCGGGTTCTGGGTCCACACATGCACGGTGGTCTCCGGTGCCCGAAGTGTCTTGGGCAAGGGCACCGAGACCGGCTGGTCCTCGAGCGCCGACAGCGGCTTGAGACACAAGTCGATGATTCGGGCGCTGAGTTCCATGCCGTCGACGAGTGCCAGATATCGCGAGGCGGCGTCGCCCGCGGTGTGGACCGGTAGTGACCAATCGATATCGAGGTGGCCGTAGAACAGGTAGGGGTCATCGCGGCGCAGATCCCAGTCCACTCCGCTGGCCTGGCCGACCGGTCCCGAGCACGCGAAGTCTCGGGCTGCTTGGTCTGCGAGGACCCCGAGGCCCTGCAGATCGACCAGGGATTCGATCGCGCGGCGCCAAGTATCGACGTCTTGTTGCACGTGACCGGCGAGGGCGGAGAGTGCGTCGAGCTGCGCAGATGGGATCGGTGCTTCGAGCCCCCCGATTCGATTGATCATCGGATGCACCCGCCCGCCTGTTGCCGCCTCCTGCCAGGAGGCCCAGCGCTCGCGAAGTTGAAGTGCGCCAGGAATGTCCAAAGCTGCGAGGAACAGGGCACTGGCGCCGATGCGTCCGGCCTCGGCCAGCACCATCCGCGACCAGGTAGCCCGATCCGGCGGCATGATTCCGGTGGCCTGTTCAACTGCCAAGGCAACACCGAGCTCGGAGGAGACGGCACTCACCCAATCGTGGCGGTTTGCCAGCATCATGATCTGCCGGTAGTCGCGGGCTTCGAAGAGCTTTTCCGCGCTGCGGTGCATGAGCCCTGATCGCACCCGACACGACTCGATGACGCCGTCTGCCACCTGCAACTGCAGTTCCAGTCCGCCGTGCGCACCGGGGTGGAAGCTGCCCAGATCCAGCTCGAGAATGTTTTCGGCATCATCGTCATGCAAGTAACGCGCCATACCGATGGTGGCAATTACCTGATTGGGAGAGTTGGAGGGCACGCCTTATCGTTGCACTCGTTGCTCGATGAGCCAGCCGTAGGAACCGAGCGCACCCTCAAAGCCGGCCAGACCGCTCGGTTGAGGAAGTACCTGTGCCTGAGTGCGAATCTGCTTCGAATCGCCGGCGCAGGAATCCAAGGCAACATGAGCGGTGATGTTGACCGATCCATCGGGCACGGCTCGCTTGGGACACCCGCTCGCGAACCCTTTGAGGGTTCCGGCATCCCATAATCCGCGTTCGCGATCCGTCTGACGGTGTTCGTAGTCGATAGCGATCGCATGGCCGGTTGCGATGATGCGACGCACCTTGCTCCAGATGCGATCCCGGCTATCACCGATCTCGCGGCGTGCCAAGGGACGTGTCGCCGGCCACCAGCGTGTTAGCCAGTCGGCGCTGCGATCGGGGTCTGGCGTAAGGGCCCGAGTTGCGGAGTCATGGAGCGCCGGTCCGATCTCCTCCGCCCCTGTGTGTGGATCTACTAGGACCAGTCGGGGCTGTAAGTCCTCGTCGAGTTCCGCTACATCGCACGGGACGTCGTCGAGGAATTCGTGCGCAATAACCACGCCGGTCCAATGTCCGTCGCGACCAGTGATGTCTTCGGTCCACTCGTCGATGGCCCGCTCGATCCATGCGATGTCGGTATGGAGTCCGTCTGGGCGTGGACGAAGGTCAACGCCGATGCAGGTGACCTCGTTTCCGAGAGCGCTGTTTACGTCAGCGAGGAGTCGGCCATCACCGGCACCGATATCGATTACCGCGAATTCCTCGCTGGCATGTGGCTGCGATCTCGTCGACTGTATGAAGTCCGCGAGCCAATGGGCGATCGTGCTACCGGTATGGACCCCGGTACTGAAGTGGTCCTCGGCGCTTGCGAACCGATAGAAGCCCTGGGCGCCCGTATTCGCTGCTCGCCATGCGCGGGACCAGGGTGAGAAATCGGTCACCGGCGAACGCTATCGGCCACCTCCTAGGCTCTGGCTTTGTGAGCGAAGCCGGGATGGCCGGACAAGTCGCTGCGACGCGACTGCGGATTGCGGTGATCGGATCCGGTCGCGTGGGCGCGGTGCTAGCTGCCGCGTGGCACCGGGCCGGCCATCGCATCGTGGGTGTCACCGCCCGTTCGGATACCTCCCGGTTGCGCGCGGAGGCGTTGATTCCACACGCACCGATCTTGGACCGCTCAAGCGTGGCTGCGAATGCAGACCTCGTCCTGCTCGCCGTTCCCGATCAAGTTCTTGGTGACGTCGTGCAGCAGATGGCAGCCGAGGGATCGATCTCCGCTGGACAGTTCGTGGTCCATCCCGCAGGCCGATTTGGCCTGGCGATTCTCGATCCGGGAGCCGCTGTCGGCGCCATACCGCTTGCCGTTCACCCCGCGTTGCCCCTGACGGGCACGAGCTTGGATCTTGAACGCTTGACCGGCGCGGCATTCGGGGTGACTGCCCCCGAGGCGGTGCGCAGTGTGGCCGAGGCTTTGGTGGTGGAGATCGGCGGCGAACCGGTGTGGATCCCCGAGGAGGCACGCTCCGGCTACCACTCGGCCTTGGCCTTCGCCGCCAACTACGCCATGACGCTCGTGAACGAGTCTGTCGGCCTGTTGGAGTCCGCTGGCGCGGAGGATCCCGGTCGCATCCTGGGTCCGCTCGTTCGGGCGAGTGTGGAGACCGCTTTGGAGCGCGGAGATCGCGGCCAGACCGGACCGATCACCCGCGCAGATGCGCAGGCGATCGAGGCCCATCTGGCCTACTTCGATAGCGAAGCACCCCTCGCGGCCCAGGCCTACCGGGCGTTGGGCCGATTGACGGTGGATCGCTTGCTTGCCGCCGGTCAACTGAATACGAACGAAGCCTCGAGCGTGCTCACCGCTTTGGAGGCCGAGCGATGAGGGTCGTCCGTGACAGCATCATCGAGCGGGCGAGTGCTCCCCGAGCTTTCGTGCCGACCATGGGTTCGTTGCATGAAGGCCATCGGGCGCTCATGAGGGAGGCCCGCAAACGCGTGGGAGAGCACGGGGAAGTCGTCGTGAGTGTCTTCGTTAACCCGACCCAGTTCGGTGAGGGTGAAGATTTCGATGCCTATCCGCGAGACCTCGACGCCGATATTCGTGTATGCGAGGAAGAAGGAGTAGACATCCTCTTCGCGCCATCGGTTTCCGGGATCTATGGAGATTCGGCGGTGCTTGCCGAGACCAAGGTCACCATCGATCCCGGTCCACTCGGTACGCGCTGGGAGGGAGCTGAGCGTCCGGGTCACTTCGCTGGGGTGCTGACCGTCGTATGCATCCTGTTCCACAAAGTGGGTGCGGATATTGCGGTGTTCGGCCAGAAGGATTACCAACAGTTGGTGCTCGTGGAGCGAATGAGCCGCGACCTCGCTTTCGGGATTGAGATTGTCGGTGTGCCGACGATTCGAGACCATGACGGACTGGCGATGAGTTCTCGCAATGTGTATCTCGATGACGACCAACGGCGCATGGCGGCGTCGATCCCCCGGGCGCTGGAAGCTGCGCAACAAGAAGCTTCGCAAGGTTCGGATCGCGCGATGGATGCCGCGCGTTCGGTCCTCGTCGATTCCGGTCTCGCTATTGACTACGTGGATGTGTGTGCGCCGGATATGGCGGCCGCACCGAGCTCAGGGGAAGCCAGGCTGCTTGTTGCCGTCCGTATTGGTCCGGTTCGGTTGATCGACAATTGCGAACTCACCCTCGGCCGGAGGGTGCCGTGACACACGCAGGCAAAGTCGAATTGCGTGGTCCAGCGAATTCGCTCGCCGCGCCCCAACCCGGCTGGACTGCTAGCGCTGATGTTGTGGTGGTCGGTTCGGGAGTAGCCGGATTGACCACTGCGTTGCGGTTGCGTGCGCACGATCTGTCCGTGCTGCTGGTGACGAAGGCGACCGTCGATGAGGGTTCCACACGCTGGGCTCAAGGAGGCATCGCGGCGGCGTTAGCCGACGACGATTCCCCCGAGGAGCACATGGCTGACACTCTCGAGGCCGGGGGTGGACTGTGCAACGAACGTGCCGTGAGTGTTCTAGTTACCGAGGGCCCCGATGCGGTTCGCGAGTTGATCGCTTGGGGAGCCAATTTCGATACCGACGCCAGCGGATCCATCGCGCTCACTCGCGAAGGCGGACACCATCGCAATCGAATAGCCCACGCTGGCGGTGATGCCACGGGTGCTGAGGTTTCCCGCGCCCTGGTGGAAGCCGTAGCTGCCGATCCGGGAATCGAACTCGTGGAGAACGCGCTCGTGTTGGACTTGATTACGGATAGTCAGGGCGGCGCAGCTGGCGTGACCTTGCACGTCATCGGTTCGGGCAGCCGAGACGGAGTGGGTGCGGCTCTGGCGCCGAACGTGGTTTTGGCCACCGGTGGTTTCGGCCAGGTATTTGGGCAGACCACCAACCCGTATGTGGCGACCGGTGATGGTGTTGCCCTGGCATTGCGTGCCGGTGCCGCCGTCGCTGACTTGGAATTCGTGCAATTCCATCCGACCGTGCTGTGGCTCGGACCGTTGGCTCAGGGCCAGCAGCCGTTGGTCTCCGAGGCGGTGCGGGGTGAAGGTGCTGTGCTCCTCGACGACGCCCACGAGCGATTCATGCTCGGTGTGCATCCGATGGCAGATCTGGCACCGCGGGATGTGGTGGCCAAATCCATCATGCGGCGCATCCGTGAGAGTGGAGCAGCACACGTGTGGCTCGATGGACGTGAGCTCGGTGCCGACACCTGGGTGCATCGGTTCCCCACGATCTTGGCCGAGTGTCGAATGCGCGGTATCGATCCGGTCACCGATCTGATTCCCGTCGCACCGGCCCAGCACTACGCCTCCGGAGGCGTTATCACCGACCTATATGGGCGTTCGACGATCCCAGGGCTCTATGCCTGCGGCGAAGTCGCCTGTTCGGGTGTGCACGGAGCGAATCGATTGGCATCGAACTCGTTGCTCGAAGGCCTCGTCTTCGCGCGGCGTATTGCCGAAGCCGTAGTTGTCGATGGACGAACTCCAGGCGATGGAACTCTGGGGCCCACCAGCGGATCGGATTCCTCCACTGTCGCGTCCTTGGTGATCACCAATGCGGTTCGACGCACCTTGCAGCAGATCATGGATACCGACTCAGGTGTTCTGCGCAGCCACGATTCGCTCGCCAGCGCGATCGCGACGATCGGGTCGACCATGGATGATCCCTCGCTGCGTGGCCGTCCGTGCACCGAGGACTGGGAAACGACCAACCTGCACTGGGTAGCGAAGACTCTCGCGTCGCACGCTGCGCTTCGCGAGGAAACACGCGGTTCGCACTGGCGCGAAGACTTCCCGGACCCGGATCCTGCGTGGCGGGTGCGCCTCATTACGAGGCTCGATGATGACGGAAACTTGCGGACCGAGCGGCACTCACCGGAGTGGGTACCCGGGGGAAAGGACTCCTAGTGCACTACCCGACCTATCGACTCAGCACCCAAACAACCGAACTGCTCGCGGTGGCGGGACTGCAACCGTTGGACGTCGAATCGCTCGTCCTTAGGGCTGTGACCGAAGACATCGAGAGCGGAGTCGATGTGACGACCATGGCCACCGTGCCAGGGAACCAGCGAGGTCGGCTACTCCTCATTGCCCATGAGGTGGGCGTCATCGCCGGGCTTGCGGTGGCGGCCGCTGTGTTCGACGTTGTGTGCGGTGAGGATTGCGAGATCGCCTTCGCCGTCGAGGACGGTGATCGTGTCGCGGCCGAAGAAGTGGTCCTTTCCGTCAGTGGACGAACCCACGATCTGCTAAGAGCCGAACGCCCGGCTCTGAATTTCCTCGGACACCTCAGCGGGATCGCTACCCGCACCGCAGCCTGGGTCGAGGAGGTATCCGCGAGCTCAGCTCGTATCCGAGACACCCGCAAGACAACACCGGGGATGCGGAGCCTGGAGAAGTACGCGGTACGCGCGGGCGGGGGCGTGAATCATCGGATGAATCTGGCCGATGCAGCGCTCGTCAAGGACAACCATGTGCTGGCAGCAGGTGGCGTTCGCGAAGCCTTCGCCGCGGTGCGTGCCGCCTATCCGGATGTCTCCGTGGAGGTGGAAGTGGATGATCTGGACCAACTCGCCGAGGTGGTCGAGGCGGGCGCTGATCTCGTCTTGCTGGACAACTTCTCCACACCGGACATGGTCGAAGCCGTCCATCGGGTCGGTGGCCGGGTGCGCCTCGAGGCCTCCGGCGGCTTGAGCTTGGATCGGGCGCGCGAAGTTGCTTCGACCGGCGTGGACTACCTTGCCGTCGGTGCGCTTACGCACTCCGCCCCGGTGCTGGACATCGGGGCTGATCTGGTCATCACCGGTGAGGAGTAGGGGCTAGCGATGCTGCTGACGGTGGATGTTGGGAATACCAATACGGTCCTCGGTTTGTTCGACGGCGCGGAACTGGTCGATTCCTGGCGCGTCACGACCCATGCCCGGGCAACCGGAGACGAGATGGCGCTGACCTATCGCGGATTGCTCGCCTCCCAGCCTCGGGTCACCGGACTGGCCATCTGCAGCACGGTGCCGAGCGTCCTGCATGAACTGCGCCCGATGATCGCGAGCTCCTTCGCCGATATTCCGGTAGTGATCGTGGAGCCAGGCACCAAGACCGGTGTGCCGGTGTTGACCGATAACCCGAAGGAAGTGGGCGCCGATCGCATCGTGAACACGCTCGCTGCCCATCATCAGTACGGCGGGCCAAGCATCGTCGTGGATTTCGGCACGTCGACCAACCTCGATGTTGTTTCCGCGAAAGGTGAATTCCTAGGTGGGGCACTTGCGCCGGGTATCGATATCTCCCTCGAAGCCTTATCCAACCGGGCTGCGCAACTGCGCAAAGTCGAGGTGGTCAAGCCGCGTTCGCCGATCGGTAAGAACACCGTCGAGGCACTGCAATCAGGGGCCGTCTACGGATTCGCCGGTCAAGTCGACGGACTGGTGGACCGCATCATCGACGAGGTGGGTCCGGTCACCGCTGTTGTGGCAACCGGGGGATTGGCGACCGTGGTGATCGGGGAATCCGAGACGATCACCCATCACGACCCGCATCTCACTCTTACCGGTCTTCGACTCGTCTTCGAGCGTAACCAGAAATGATCCGGCAAACACCACGATCCACAGCACAACAAGGTCAGTAGACGTATCCAATAGCCTTGCCCACCGTGGAAGAAGTCACAGTCGACGAGGATCTGCCGGAGCAGATGCGCATCCGTCGCGCTAAGCGCGATGCGCTGGCTGCTTCGGGAATGGATCCATACCCGGTCTCGCTGCCGATCACGCATTCGATCGACGCGATCCGCGCTCAGTACCCGGATCTGCCCACGGACTCCCACACCGGAGAAGTCGTCGGAATCGTCGGCCGGGTGATCTTCTCTCGAAATACCGGCAAATTGTGTTTCGCCACATTGCGAGCCGGTGATGGGTCGCAGATCCAGGCGATGGTCTCGTTGGATCAGGTCGGCCCGGAGCAGTTGGAGGGCTGGAAGGAATTCGTGGACCTCGGAGATCAAGTTTTCGTCTACGGCGAGGTCATTACGTCCAAGCGCGGTGAGCTATCCGTATTGGCGACACAGTGGCGCATGGCGTCGAAGGCACTTCGCCCGCTGCCGGTGGCGCACAAGCCCTTGAGCGAAGAAGCCCGAGTGCGGCAGCGCTACGTGGATCTCATCGTTCGGCCAGACGCCGCACAGATCGCTCGATTGCGCGTCCAGGTAGTGGCTGCCCTTCGGACCGCCCTCACCGGACGCGGTTTCCTGGAGATCGAAACCCCGATGCTGCAGACCCAGCACGGCGGAGCAGCGGCTCGCCCCTTCATCACGCACTCCAATGCGCTGGATATCGATTTGTTCTTGCGCATCGCCCCGGAACTGTTCTTGAAGCGGGCCGTGGTCGGGGGGCTGGAGAAGGTCTTCGAGATCAATCGGAACTTCCGCAACGAGGGCGTGGACTCATCGCACTCTCCGGAGTTCGCGATGCTTGAGTTCTACCAGGCTTACGCGGACTACCGGGACATGGCACAGACCACACGCGAACTGGTGCAACAAACGGCTGAGGCGGTATTCGGTTCGCAGGTGATCACCCGTTCGGATGGGACGCAAGTGGATCTATCCGGTCTATGGGACGAAATCGACCTGTACGGGAGTCTGTCCGATGCCCTCGGGCGCACGATCACGCCCGCCACCCCACGAGATGAAATCGAGGGGTTGTGCGCGAGTGCTGGCATTTCCGTGGCACCCACGTGGGTGTCGGGAAAGCTTGTCGAGGAGCTCTTCGAGCACCACGTGCTCCCAGGGCTCCAACGACCCACGTTCGTCATGGATTACCCGCTGGATACCTCCCCTCTCGTCCGGGCACACCGGGATAAGGAAGGCGTGGTCGAGAAGTGGGACTTGTACATCGGTGGCTTCGAACAGGCCACCGGCTACTCCGAACTCGTAGATCCGGTTGTTCAGCGGGAGCGCCTCACCGAACAGGCAGCGCTCGCAGCGCGCGGTGACCATGAGGCTATGTCTGTCGATGAGGACTTCCTTCGGGCTCTCGAGCACGGTATGCCGCCAACCGGTGGCGTTGGTGTGGGCATCGATCGGCTGCTGATGAACTTCACCGGGTTGGGTATCCGAGAGACGATCCTGTTCCCACTCGTGAAGCCGGAGCGGTGATGGACACGATGATCGTGCGCTCGGCGCGAACCGAAGATGTCCGGGCGATCCGGCAGTTGATCGCCGAGTACTCACCGGATGGCCATCTGTTGGCGAAGGCCCCGGTTACCTTGTTCGAGGACATTCAGGAGTTCGTCGTCGCGGAAGTGGATGGACAAGTAGTCGGCTGCGGGGCGCTGCACGTTATGTGGGAGGACCTCGCCGAGGTACGCACGCTGGCCGTGGCCGGCCAGTACCTGCGTAAGGGGATCGGATCGAAGGTCCTCGCGGAGCTGGTCGAACGCGCGCGGCAAGTAGGTGTGCGGCGGGTGTTCTGCTTGACCTTCATGGTCGGATTCTTCGCCGAGTTTGGGTTCACCGAAATCGATGAGGCGCCGGTCGACCATGACGTCTACGAGCAGCTTTTGCAGTCCTACGACGAAGGCGTGGCCGAGTTCTTGGGCCTGGAGCGCGTCAAGCCCAACACCTTGGGCAACCACCGCATGCTGCTGGACCTGCGTAACTGACCGTTCGTCACCCGGTGTTGCGTAGGCCAGTCGCGATGCCATTGATCGTTACCGACAACGCGCGCCTTAGTTCTGGGGTCGAGTCTTCCTCGGCGCGCATCCGATCCAGCAATGAGACTTGCAGGAAGTGCAGCGGTAGCAGGTAGGTGTCGCGCGTTGCCAGTGTCCGTTGGAGTGAGGGGTTCTCGGCGAGCAACTCAGGTTGCCCGGTGATTCGCAGGACTTCGGTCACGGTCCGTTCGTATTCCTCTTCGATCACCGCGAAAATACGGTGGAGCGAGTCGGGTACGAGACGCTCGACGTATCGCCTAGCCACGTCCAGATCGGTCTTCACCAGCGTCATGGAGACATTCGAGATGAAGTTCGCGAAGAAGTGCCATTCTCGGTACATCTGCGGGAACTCGGCCTCGAAGCCGGCTTCCCGCGCGGCCGCCAGTCCGGAGCCGACACCGAACCAACCGGGGACGATCTGACGGGACTGGGTCCAGCCGAACACCCACGGTATGGCGCGTAGGTCCGAGATTCCCGAGGCTCCGTCGGGACGACGGGCTGGCCGCGAGCCCAGGTGCATCGCACCGAATTCCTCGACGGGGGTAGACAGGGCGAAGTAGCGGGGCAGGTCAGGATCATCGACGAGTGCGCGGTAGGCCGCTTGAGCATGTTGGGAAGCCGTGTCCATCACCACGTCCCAACGCTCTATCTGCTCTGCCGACTGTCGAGATGTGCGGTGCAGAAGAGAGGCATCGAGGACCGCAGCCACCATCTGCTCGAGGTTGTCGCGAGCCAGCGCCGGCAGCAGGTACTTATCGCTGATGACTTCGCCTTGCTCGGTTACCTTGATCTGACCGTCTAGCACGCCCCAGGGCTGAGCCAAGATGGCGTCGTATGTGGGTCCTCCGCCGCGGCCGACGGTGCCTCCGCGACCGTGGAACAGCCGCAGCCGCACGCCGTAGCGCATTGCCACATCACGCAGTCGGCGCTGAGCAAGGTGGATCTCCCATTGGGAAGTCGTGATGCCGGCGTCCTTGTTCGAATCGGAGTAGCCGAGCATCACTTCCTGGACATCGCCGCGTGAGGCGACGATTGCGCGATACACCGGATGCTCGAGCAACTGCTCGACAATGCGCCCGGCGTCTCGAAGTTCTTGCACCGTTTCCAATAGGGGAACGAAGCCCACACGGGCCTTGCCGAGTGTGGTGTCCACGAGTCCGGCTTCTCGGGCCAAGATAACCGCGGCAAGGATGTCATCTGCTCCCTTGGTCATCGACACGATCACCGATTCGATCGGCCTGGTGCCGTAGGTATCGAGGAGCTCGCGGACTGTTGCCATGGTGTTGTAGGTGATAGTGGCGGACTCGTCGAGATGCGGTGGATGTTGGCTTAATGGACGCAGTGCACTCAATTCATCGGTGAGGAGCGCGAATCGTTCGTCGCGCGTCATGTCCTCGTACGCGAACCCCAGGCGGCCGAACAACTGACCGATCGCATCGTGGAACTTGGCAGAGTGCTCGCGTACGTCCAAGGTGGCCAACGGCAAACCGATCGAAGCGACCACCCGGATCGCCTGGTCGAGCACACCGTGCGCAGCCAGTTCCCCTCGGTGTTCGAGGAGATCGCTGCGGATGAGCAACAAGTCGTCCAACAGCTCGCGGGTGCTGTCATAGTCGCGCCCGGGGCGGTGTGGGGCGCCTTCCAGCAACCGTTCGCGGGTCAGTCGCAGCCGCATTCGGATGATGGTGAGTTTCAGTCGCACTGGCTCCTCGGCGTTGATGCGCAAGAAGCGCGGGTCCAGGTCGGGCAGGTAGGCGAGGTCTGCTTCGACCGAATCACGTAGCGCGGAACTTGCTCCGGCGAGCCGCTCGGAGATCGATAAGTCCTCGAGTAGACGGTCGATATGCGGCAGTAGGTCGAGTACCGCGTGGTCGCGCTGGAAGCGCACTACGTCGGTGGTCACCTTCGGTGTCACGAACGGGTTGCCGTCCCGGTCACCGCCGATCCATGATCCGAAGCTGACCGGGCGGGCGTCGGCCGGAAGTTCGACGCCGAGTTCGGCGAAACCAGTGGCCAGGTCGGTAAGGACCTGGCCTAGAGGGCCGCGAGTGAGATCGTCGAGGTAGTACAGCGCGTTGCGGGCTTCGTCGAGGACCTGCGGGCGTTCAAGTCTGAGTTCGTCGGTCTGCCACAGCAGGTCGATGACTTCGGCGAGGGTGCGCTCGCGTTCGGAATCGGATGCACCGGCGTCGAGCAAGATGTCGGCGATGCGTCGCAACTTGACTAGCACCGATCTGCGCGCCGCCTCGGTTGGGTGGGCTGTGAACACCGGCCGAACGGACATCGCTGCCGCCACCTCGGCTACGAGGTCGCGATTCACCCCGGCCGCGCGCGCGGCATCGACCACTCGGTGCAGGGGCCCTGAGCGCGTGCGGCGATCTTCACGGGTGTCCAGCGCTCGCTCCACCTGCTCGGCCACGTTTGCCAGATCGAAGTAGATCGAAAAGGAGCGTGCGAGCTTGGTCGCGGTAGCCAGGTTCGCCGAATCGAGAACGCGGGCGGCCTGGTGAGGGTCGCTGCGGACGGCCAGACGTACGGTCTCTACCTGATCGAGCAGATCCCGGCCCTCCTGGCGGACGAGGGTCTGGCCGAGCAGGTCCCCCAGCAGGCGGATGTGGGAACGCAGTCGGGTGGTGTCGGTACTCGTCACGGCACGGATTGTCCCCTAGTGGGCGTTTCTAGCGAGTTTCGCGGTGGGCGGACGGGCTCGTGGGGCGGCCGTGGTCGCGTCATGGGCGGTGATGCAGGAGAATAAGTCGACCGGGACGGCCGGGAAAGCGGTCGCAACGAGAGCCGATGGGGTGTGGACGCATGTTCGAGAGGTTTACCGACCGGGCCCGCAGGGTCGTGGTGCTCGCCCAAGAAGAGGCGCGCATGCTCAACCACAACTACATCGGCACCGAGCACATCCTGCTCGGCCTGATCCACGAGGGTGAGGGCGTTGCCGCTCAGGTGCTCGTCAAGCTCGGCGCAGATCTGAATCGCGTTCGTCAGCAGGTCATCCAGTTGCTGTCCGGCTACCAGGGCAAGGAGCCGGCCACCGCCGGCGGGCCTGCCGAGGGCACGCCGTCGTCGTCGTTGGTTCTCGATCAGTTCGGCCGCAACTTGACCGCCGCCGCGCGCGAAGGTCAACTCGATCCGGTGATCGGTCGGGCTAAGGAGATCGAGCGTGTGATGCAGGTGCTGTCGCGACGCACCAAGAACAACCCCGTTCTGATCGGTGAGCCTGGCGTTGGCAAGACCGCGATCGTGGAAGGTCTCGCGCAGGACATCGTCCGCGGCGAGGTCCCCGAGACGCTCAAGGACAAGCAGCTCTACACCCTCGATCTCGGCGCACTGGTAGCCGGCAGCCGTTACCGCGGTGATTTCGAGGAGCGCCTGAAGAAGGTGCTCAAGGAGATCAAGACGCGCGGCGACATCGTGCTGTTCATCGACGAGATGCACACCCTCGTTGGTGCAGGTGCGGCTGAAGGCGCAATCGATGCAGCGAGCATCTTGAA
>CBFIHB010000005.1:0-32425 GCA_965662415.1 Actinomycetes bacterium
CGACCTTTGGCAGGTCGAACTTGGGAACATCGACCTTCGGGAGATCGAAGCTCGGCAACGCGACCTTGGGGATGTCGAAGTTGGGAACATCGACCTTTGGCAGGTCGAACTTGGGAATGTCGAACTTCGGCAGGGAGAATTTCGATGCCGTGCTCGCGGCGGCCTTGGGCGCGGCGGTAGTCGCAGCCTTCTTGGCCTTGGGCTCGGACTTCGTTGTCTTCTTCGTGGTGGTCGTGGTGGCAGCCTTCTCCGCTGACTTCACCTTGGCCGAGGCCTTGGTGCTCGCGGCGGTCGGGGCGACCTTCTTCTTGGGGGTGCTCTCGGTCATGATGCGTCCTTGCTCTCGTGAACAGCCGACTCGCCGGTGGGCTGGTCGGCGGATTGATGGGTTGCTTCGGCGGCCTTGTTCTCCGCCTGGAATGCGGCGTAGATCTGCAGCAGCGTGGTGCGCTGCCGCTCGCTGAGGGTCGCGTCCGCCGCGATCGCGGTGGTAACCGCTTCGTCGCCCTCGCGCTCATCGAGAATTCCGGCCCGGACGTAGAGAGTCTCCGCGGAGATACGCAACCCCTGGGCGATTCGTCCAAGGATTTCCGCACTGGGCTTGCGTAGTCCGCGCTCCACCTGCGATAGGTAGGGATTGGACACCTCTGCCGCCTTGGCGAGTTGCCGAAGCGACATCTGGGCCTGGTCCCGCTGCTCACGAATGAATTCGCCGAGCCCGGGTACCTCGATGCGTGCCATAGCGCGAGTATGCGCCTAAGTGCTTGCAGATGCAAGCGCAAGTGCTTGCTCAAGCGAGCGTGAGATCCGTCACCCTCGTGGACTTACGCCTACCCAGCGATAATTACGGCGACGACGAGCGCCGTGCAGCCCACGAGGCCGACTACCGGAGTTGTGGCGAGGAGCAGACCAGCGGCCCCCGGTCGCCGATCGATCCTGAGCGCCGAGATATGCGCGATGGCGTAGTAGGTCAAGATCATCGCTGCCGACACACCGAGCGCCAGGGTCAAGCCGCCGAACCCCACGAGCACTCCTGAACCGAGCGCCGCAGCGATTTCGGCTCGGTAGGGAACCGAGCGCGTCGGACTGACTGCTGCGAAGGCTCTGGGTGCATCACCTCCAGCAGCCATCGCGTAGAACGTTCGGCCGACTCCGGCAATGAGGCTGAGCAATACCGCTCCGGCGGCGAGCACCGCGGCAATCGTGACCGCGCCCGCAAGCGCATCCCCACCAACGGCTTCGGCGATCCCGGCCAATGCAGCTGGAGCGATCGCGATTCCCTCAGAAGCTGCGATCCAGACAACGAAGGCGATGACGGTGTAGACGATCGTGACGATGACGAAGGAGAGCGCCACTGCCGCTGGGATGACTCGCGACGGATTGCGTACCTCTTCGCCAAGGACAGTAATGCGCGCGTACCCGGCGAATGCAACGAAGATCAGTGCACTTGCCGCAAGCAACGCAATCGCACTGTCCGGTCCGTCGAATACGGCATCTGCACCGGACACCTGCGGCGCTCGGGTTACGGCGACCAACGCGAAGACAGCGAGCACCGCGACCACGCCGATCACCATGAGCCCAGCCACGAACGTGGAACGCACGATGCCGCGCAGGTTCAATAGCAACACCGCACCGATGGCCGCGAAGGCTACGAGTTTGGATTGTTCGGGCCAGACATAGAGTCCGATCGTCAACGCGGCCGCTGACGCCGACGCCGTCTTGCCGATGAGGAAGACCACACCGGCGCTCACCCCGAAGAAGCGTCCGAGCTTTATGCGCCCGTAGGCGTACACGCCACCAGCCTGCGGGAAACGCGCCGCCAACCGCGCGGTGGATGTGGCATTGAGCGCCGCGACGATCGCCGCGATGATCACGGCCGCAATCAGCCAGGACCCTGCGCGTTGCAGCGCAGGCTGCCAGACCGCGAAGACCCCCGTGCCGATCATGGCGCTGACGCCCACCGTCACCGCACCACGAAGCCCAAGGGATCGGCTCAGGCGACTCGGCGGATCAACGGCACTCGACACGAAACGACCCTAGGGACCACGGGTGAACAGCGGGTGAAGTGGCATCCTGGCGCGCATGCGCGCAGTCATCCAACGGGCCGACGGAGCACAGGTGAGCGTCGAAGGACAAGTGGTCGGCTCCTTCGAGGGTCCTGGGATCGTGCTCCTGGTCGGGGTGACCCATGACGACGACGAATCCACCGCCCGAGCCTTGGCCGACAAGGTCTACGGGCTACGCATCTTTGAGCACCACCACGCCGCAGATCTGGCCTGCCTTCCACCTTCGGCCCCACGCGAGGTATCGGCGCGCGACCTCGGGCTGCCAGTGCTCGTCATCAGCCAGTTCACGCTCTATGCATCCACGAAGAAGGGCCGGCGACCCACCTGGGATGCCGCAGCTCCTGGTCCAGTGGCCGAACCACTCGTCGAATCCGTGGCGCAGGCGCTGCGCGACCTCGACGCGCCCGTACACACCGGACGCTTCGGCGCCGACATGCAGGTGTCTTTCACCAACGACGGTCCCGTCACCATCGTCCTCGACGCATGACCACACCGCGCTTCTTGCGAAAGCGCGTGTGGGTTGTCGGAGGCTAGGGGGCGACGACCGGCGTCTGCCGGGCACGTACGGCGCGATCGTCGATGAGCACTTCGACTTCGGCGTCGATAGGAGTCGATCGCTTGATCACCGCCGTAGCGATCGGACCTTCCTCGAAGTGCTGAGCAGCGCTGGCTACCCAGCCGACCTCTTTCTCTCCGACTCGAACAACAGCCCCGTGCACGGGCAGATCGTCGGTAGATCCATCGAGGTGCAACAACACCAGGCGGCGCGGAGGGTGCCCAAGGTTATGCACGCGTGCCACCGCCTCCTGCCCGCGGTAGCAGCCCTTAGCTAGGTGAACACCCGGTCCGATCCACCCGACTTCGTGCGGCAGCGTCCGATGATCGGTCTCGAAGCCGATCCGGGGAACGGCTGCGGCAACTCGCAGTGCGTTGAATGCCCAGGTCCCGGCCTGCTCCGGCCAATCGGCAAGCCGAGCAGCTAGTTCGTCACGGGGGACGATCACTTCACGTCCGCGGAGCACCTCGGGGCGGATCGGTACGTACTTCTCCGCGCCACCGCCCTTGTCCGTTCCAGCATTGACCATTCCGGTGCCTGCGTAGTCCGAAGGTTCCAACCAGGTCGGATACTGCGGATCGATGGCGTGCACCGGCTCCCAGAGCACGGCGAAGCGATCAGAGACGTCTTCGATCTCCACCCGGGTCATGAACTTCATCGATTCCAGATATGACACCAGGTCCGCGCTCGAGCCCGGCGCGCAGATGATCCAAGAGGAGTAATCGTCATCGCTGATGTGCAACTCATATTCGACATGCCCGTGGGGGCTCAAGATGAGAGCCAACGCCGACGACCCCGGCAGCAGGGCTTCGAGATGCTGGGTGGTCAAACTGTGCAGCCACCCGAGCCGGTCGGGTCCAGTGATGCGGACCACCCCCAGATGGGACATGTCCACAGCCGCGCGACCATCACGCAGCGCACGCTGCTCACGGAGGGGATCACCGAAGTGCCAAGCTACGCCTTCGTCGATATCACCCGGTGGGGCTGGAACGGCAGTTGCCATCAGACCTCCTGGGCTGCTCCACGACCAGCGGTGTCCTTCGCACAGCCGGCACACTTCCCGTGCACCGAGACATGCGAGACATCGGTATGGAAACCGTACGTGTTTCGGAGGTCGGAAGCGAATGCGTCCGCTACGGCTGCCGGGACACTGTCGACATTGCCGCAGCTATCGCACACCAGATGAATGTGGACTTGCTCATCGATTGAGTGGTACTTCGGAGCACCGTGGCCAATGTGCGCATGGGTAATCAGACCCACGGACTCCAGGACCTCGAGGGTGCGGTAGATGGTGGACAGGTTCACGCCTGCAGCGGTGTGCTGGACCTCAGCCAAGATCTCCTCAGGGGTTCCGTGCTGCAGGTTCTCGACCGCTTCGAGGACCAGCTGGCGTTGCGGGGTAATCCGAAAACCGTGCTCGCGCAAACGTTGTTCCCAGTCCTCGGCCATCACCGGTCCCCCTAGTCCTCGCGCGCGCTTTCCCGTGTCAAGGATGCGGCCAGGTGGTTTTGCATCGGTTGACCCACCGCGGCCATGTCGAACGTCCACAGGAGTTTGCCATCAATGAGTCCGTAGAGGCGCTCGCCACCTGTGTAATCCTTCGCCGATTCAGTGCGCATAACGGCGTCGGTCCGCAACTGCGCCCGGGCGCCGGTGATCACAGCGTTCTCGATTCCGGTGACCTCTACGGAGCCGTACCAGATCTCGGCGAAACCGGTTGGGTGGTCCAAAGTGATCTCGACACCGTTGTTCGGACGCGGGCGCCAGAACCCTGATTCGGTAGCTAACGGTCGCACCTGGTTGCCGTCGTCGTCAAGGAGCCAACTGCGCGACCAGTACGTGAGGAAGGGTCGGCCGTCGGTCGAGAACGAAACCTCTTGGCCGAAACGGAAGTCCTCGATGGTCGGATATTGACCGGTACCGACGCCCACCCAGCGGCCGAGCAGCCAGGTGAGGTGGGCGAGTTCATCGGGCAGGTTCGGCCAGATCCTCGAGTCGGCGCTCGCGGGTGATTCGGCTGACTCAGGCGAGTCGGTCATGCCTAGTTTTGGCCCTTGAATAGTTTGTAGACCACGTAGAACGAGAACCAGCCGGCGGCCGCAACGGCAACCACCAGCAGGCCTGTATAGAAGACCTCGAGCATGGGTCGAATCTACTGCTCAGCCCGAACCTTCGTCGCAGCGCACTGCCGTGGAGGGAACAGCGGTTCAGTGCATCGGCTCGCTCAAAGCCCGGCCCAGCCCTGCGACGATGTCGGCGGTTCGCGGCTGACCACTGCCGCGATGCACCTCGGTGCCGTCGCTATCCAAGAAGATCACCGTCGGCGTCGATTGCACCGCCCATGCCCGGGTGAGGTCGAGGTTGTCGTCGGCGTCGATCTCCACCACATTGACCCCGGGAATTCCGATGTCGGCAACTACTCGCGCGATAACGCTGCGAGTGGCCCGGCACGGCTGACAGAAGGCACTGGAGAACTGCACGATGGTGGCTGCCGAACCCAGTGCGGCACCGCTCGGCAACTCGACCGGTTGATTCACGCGCGCGGAAGGGTCTCCGCCCACTTGCCGATGCGGTCCATCGTCTGTGGGTCGACTGTGGATTCGGCATGAGAGAACCCCGGAACAACGATCACCTCTGCGTGCGGGTTCCCCGATTCCTGGGTAGCACGCTCGAGGACACGAACGTGCTCGATGGGGAAGTAATGATCGACATCCCCGTGGACGATCAGCAACGGCAGATCACCCATCCTGCGGACACTCTCCTCCGGTGACCACGGGGGTGGATCCGGCCAGGGCTGGGAGGTCATCCGTACTCCACGAGTACGCAATACGGCGCGGCCCGCGGGGTTCTCGATCAACCGGTGGACCAACCGCATTACCCGCGTCCCCCGGTAGAACCAAAACCCCGGCGAGCTGACGCTGACCACCCCATCTGGTCGATGCTCGGGGGTGAGCCGACCTCCAGGAGCAAGAGCAGCTTGGCGCAACACCACCGAGCCGCCCATCGAGAAGCCGACGGTGACAACCGGTCGTGACGAAGAACGACGACGCAGGTGCGCCACCGCAGCATCGACATCGAGCACCTCGTCCATCCCAACGGTGCATAACCCCGAGGAACCTCCGTGTCCGCGCTGGTCGATCGCTAAGACGTCACCGAAGCGCGCCAGATGAGCGGCAACCGCCTGCACCCGGGGCTCGCGCCAACTACCCGTGAAGCCGTGCGCCAGCACGAAGGACACCTCGGCCTCCACGCCGCTCGAGGACGCTGGAACCCACCCGGCGCTGATGGATTCGCCATCGGCGGTGAGCAGTGCCAGTTCCTGCGGCCGGAAACCCTCGGGCGGGGGATCGAGGGCGAAATCCGTGGTGCGATGGGTAAGCGCCATGGTCCCATTGTGGAGCACCTGCGTATCCTGAGTCCCCGAGCACGGTCGGTCGGGAAAGTCGGGAGGGTCACATGCGCCTCATCCTGCTGACCCGCGCGATGGAATCCTCCGCCGAAGTGCTCCCCTCGCTCGGCCTGCTTGCCCACCATGTCCGGGTGATGGCCGCCGAACCCACCGCCCTGCTGGCCTCACCGGAAGCCGACGCCCTCTTGATCGACGGCAGGCGTGATCTGCCCGCCGTACGCGGCCTCACCCGACTGCTTCGGCAATCCGGTGTCGGCATCCCATTGCTCCTCGTCACTACGGAGGGGAGCCTGCCGGCTATCCAGTGGGATTGGGGAATGGACGAAGTTCTCGTCGACACCACGTCACCGGCCGAGGTCGAAGCTCGGTTACGGCTAGCCGTCTCCCGGGTTGTCGGAACCCCCGGGAGTTCGTCGAGTGAACCCGAGGAAATCCGTTCCGGTGATTTGCATATCGACGAAGCCAGTTACTCCGCCCGCCTACGAGGTCGCAGCCTGGACTTGACCTTCAAGGAATTCGAACTCTTGAAGTTCCTGGCACAACACCCGGGCCGGGTTTTTACCCGTGCAGTCTTGCTGCAGGAGGTCTGGGGATACGACTACTTCGGTGGAACGCGAACGGTGGATGTCCACGTCCGACGACTCCGCGCCAAACTTGGCCCAGAGCACGAAGCACTGATCGGCACCGTGCGCAACGTGGGCTACCGCTTCGTTCCTGAGCGCGCTGACGCGCAAACGGTCGCCACTCTCGACGAAGCCGCGGACGCACCCAGCGATCTCGTCTGATGGCAGCGAGCGCCGCCTCGCTGAGTACCCGCGACCACCTAAACCCCAGCGAGGTCTCCGACCTACAGGATCTGCTTAGTTCGGTTACCGAAGCCGACGGCGTGCGGCCCCTGAGTGAGCACGTGTGGTTGCACGTGACCCAAGGTGGCGACCAGAACGCCGTCCACGTACTCGTCCGTGAAGACGAAGGCAACCTCGTGGGATACGCCCATCTCGACGCCACCGATCAGGTTGAAGGGCCCAGCGGTGAACTCGCGGTGCACCCAGCGCATCGCCGTCGAGGAATCGGACGACAACTTGTCAAGGAGTTGTTGACCCTGTCCGGTGGCCGGCTTCGGCTTTGGGCGCACGGCGAGAACAGCGCCGCCCGTCAGTTGGCAGCGAGTCTGGGGTTCACCCGACATCGAACTTTGTGGCAGATGCGGCGATCACTTCATTCGTCGCTTCCCGAACCGCGAATACCCGTGGGCATCCAGTTTCGTCCCTTCCAAGTCGGAGTCGACGAAGCCGCCTACCTGGAGGTCAATTCCCGCGCCTTCGCCGAGCTTCCCGATCAAGGTTCGTGGACGGTCGAGGACCTCAAGCGGCGTGAACTCGAGCAATGGTTCGATCCCGACGGTTTCCTCATGGCTTGGTCGATCGACGAATCACCCGAACGCTTAGCCGGCTTCCACTGGACGAAGGTGCACGGAGCGAGCCGACACGATGATCACAGTCACGCGGCGATCGGGGAGGTCTACGTGCTGGCCGTCGATCCGGCGTGGCGTGGCAGCGGCCTGGGCCGCGCCCTCACTCTCGCTGGACTGCACCACCTGCGGCGCCTCGGGCTCGACCAGGTGATGCTCTACGTGGATGCCGCCAATCTCGCAGCCATCCGCCTATACGAGCGGATGGGCTTCGTCCGATGGGATACCGACGTCATGTACCGGTTCGGCGGGTACGAAACGAGCGCTGATCCCATCGCACGTGGATAGGAAGCACGGTCACGTCACCGTTTGGCAGTTCTTCGTTCACTTCACTGTGGCACGATCGAGGTATGACCACCCAGGATTTCTCCGATACCAGCGCGCTTGCGCCGCTGTCGGAGGACATCACCGCCGCCATGGCTGCAGGCGGTGGGGCCCTGAACTCGCCCGAACTGCCGCCGGACCGCTTCTTGGACCGCGAACTGTCCTGGCTGGCCTTCAACGGCAGAGTCCTCGAACTCAGCCAAGATCCCGAGCTTCCACTCCTTGATCGGACCAAATTCCTGGCCATCTTCGCGAGCAACCTCGACGAATTCTTCATGGTTCGGGTGGCCGGACTCAAGCGACGCATCGCGACCGGCATCGCAGTCCAGGCCGCGAGCGGCTACACCCCCCGCGAAGTACTAGAAGCCATCTGGCATCGCGCGTACGAGCTACAGCGTCGCCAAGCCGACATCTTCCGTGACGAGATCCTGCCCAAGCTCGAAGATGCCGACATCAGCGTGCTGCGCTGGGAGGAACTAACCCCGGCGGAGAAGACCGACATGGATCGCTTCTTCGATGACAAGGTCTTCCCGATACTCACCCCACTCGCCGCTGATCCATCGCACCCGTTCCCCTACATCAGCGGGTTGTCCTTGAACCTGGCTGTCGTGGTTCGCAACCCGGCAACCGGCAACCAACTATTCGCACGTGTGAAGGTTCCACCCCTACTTCCGCGCTTCGTGCAGGTCGGTGCGCAGCGCTATGTGCCGTTAGAAGACATCATCGCCGCGCACCTCGACCAACTTTTCCCCGGCATGGAGATATGCGAGCACCACACCTTCCGTGTCACACGCAATGAGGACTTCGAAGTCGAAGAAGATGACGCCGAGAACCTGTTGAAGGCTCTCGAGCGTGAACTCGTGCGCCGTCGATTCGGGCCCCCAGTTCGACTCGAAGTCGAGGAGAACATCGATTCACACGTGCTCGACCTGCTAGTCAGCGAACTAGATGTCAACGAGCAGGAGGTCTTCCGGCTCCCCGGCCCACTCGACATGACGGGTCTGTGGACCATCGTCAGCCTGGACCGCGACGATCTCAAGCAACGCAAGTTCGTTCCCAAGACCTCACGCGCCCTCAGTGAAGTCGAGAGCGCGAAAGCGCCGGAGATCATGCCGATCGTCCGTGAGCGAGATGTGCTGCTTCACCATCCATACGACTCCTTCTCCACGAGCGTCCAACTCTTCCTCGAGCAAGCAGCGGTGGATCCGAATGTGCTGGCTATCAAGCAGACCCTGTACCGAACCTCAGGCGATTCACCCATCGTCGATGCGTTGATCCGGGCTGCTGAGGAAGGCAAGCAGGTTCTCGCACTGGTGGAGATCAAGGCGCGATTCGATGAGCAGAACAACATCGATTGGGCGCGCAAACTCGAGCAGGCTGGGGTCCACGTCGTCTACGGACTCGTCGGTCTTAAGACGCACAGCAAGTTGTCCATGGTGGTGCGCAATGACGGTGACCAGTTACGCCGGTACTGCCATATCGGCACCGGCAACTACCACCCCAAGACCGCTCGCTTGTACGAGGACTTCGGTCTGCTCACCTGCAATCCCGACGTTGGAGAAGACGTCTCGAATCTGTTCAACGTGCTATCGGGCTACTCCCGCAATACCGAATACCGACGTTTCCTCGTGGCGCCGCACTCGGTCCGCTCGGGACTGATCGAACGCATCGAGCGTGAGATCGTCCATCACCGCGAAGGTCGACCCGCTGGGATCCGGTTTAAGTGCAACGCACTTGTCGACGAAGAGACGATTGATGCGCTCTACCGTGCTTCCGCCGCCGGAGTCCCCGTCGACATCTGGGTCCGCGGCATCTGCTCCCTTCGGCCCGGAATCCCCGGTATCAGCGACACCATCCGGGTACGCAGCATCCTCGGGCGTTTCCTCGAGCATTCCCGCGCCTACTGTTTCACCAACGGTGGCAACCACTCAGTGTGGATTGGCTCTGCGGACCTGATGCACCGAAATCTGGATCGGCGAGTGGAGACCCTCGTGAGCCTTTCAGATCCCGAGCACATCGCTGAGGTTTACGAGTTGTTCGACCTCGCTTTCGATCCTGGGACTGCAGCCTGGGATCTAGACAACAACGGAACCTGGCATCGGCACTTGTCCGACGAGTCCGGCGGCCCACTCTTGGATCTGCAGGAGTACCTGATCGCGACCAAGAGCAAGCGCGCCACGGCGCTGGGGAGCGCGTGAGCAAGCCGACCTCCCATCGGGAAATCGAGTTCAAGTTCACCGTTCCGACGGATGTCCCT
Source organism: Actinomycetes bacterium (assembly GCA_965662415.1). Classification (GTDB taxonomy): domain Bacteria; phylum Actinomycetota; class Actinomycetes; order S36-B12; family S36-B12; genus S36-B12. The sequence goes on from CBFIHB010000005.1 coordinate 10,084, forward strand.
TTCGACCTTTCCGAACTGCTCGTCCCCTATAAGGACGAGACAACCCAACTCGCGCCTCGACACATGGTCGCCACCTACTTCGATACCCCGAACCTGTCCTTGTTGCGCTGGGGGGTAACCCTGCGTCACCGAACCGGAGGAGGTGACGACGGCTGGCATATGAAGCTCCCCGTTGGTTCGGTGTCGGACGGAACTCAACGCGATGAGATCCACACCGATGGCGACTCCTCATCGATCCCGGGAGGACTTGCATCGATAGCAGCGCCACTATTGCGGCGCCAGGAGTTGCGCCCCATGGCGACTGTTGCAACAAACCGCAGACCCTTCGTGATCTCTGGTGATGACGGACAACACCTTGTCGAGATTGTCGACGATCTTGTGTCGGTGAACGCCGATTCCGATCTGAGCGCGGCGCACACCGATGTTGCCTTCCACGAAGTCGAAGTAGAACTGCTGGTGGATTCCAAGCCTGCTTGGCAACTTGCCGCGGACGTATCCCGCGTACTCATCGCCCAGGGCGCTCAACCGAGTTCCATTAGCAAGGCCGCTCGCGCTCTTGGTCCAGCAGCAGCCGATCCTCCGGACGTACCCCTACTGGCATTCCCGAAGCCTTCCGCACCGGTCATTGATGCACTCAAAGCAATCTTCAGTGCATACGTTCGAGATCTGCTGCTGGCCGACGTTGGTGTTCGTCGCGATGCGCCCGATTCAGTCCATCAGATGCGGGTAGCGTGTCGTCGGCTGCGTAGCGCACTGAAAACCTTCCGGCCGCTGCTCGCCGACGAATCGGTCACCTACCTTCGCGAGGAATTGCGGTGGCTGGCATCTGAACTCGGCGAAGTAAGGGACGCCGAAGTCCAACGCTCCCGGCTGAGTGCTCTGACATCCAATGAGCGTGTTCGGACCTTCATCATCGAGACATTGGACCAACGCCTTCGGGCTGCAACCTCCGGCGCCTTGGCGGCACTACGGACCGATCGACACGACTTCCTTCTGGAGGACCTGATCTTGCTCGTTAGTGAACCGCCGGTCACTGCTGCCGCGTTCGATCCGGCCCAAAGGCGTCTCGCCGAATGCGTTCAAGCCCCATGGCGACGCCTATGGAAAGCGGTGAACCGAGCCAGTCTCGAGGGTCCAGCCGAAGAATGGCATGAGGTCCGAATTCGCGCCAAGCAAGCCCGCTACGCCGCCGAGGCAGTCGCTCCGGTCCTGGGCACGGACTTCCTCCAACTTGCCAAGCCCCTAGCGAAGGCCACCGATCTACTCGGCGCTCGACAAGACGCGCACGTAGCCACGATCGTTCTTCGTGAGATCGCGGCGCAGGCACCAGGTGACATCGCGTTCGAACTGGGGGTATTGGCAGCCCAGGGCGAAGTCGCCGGGGATCAGGATATTCGCGCATTTCGTCGCCGATGGCCGGATATCGTTCGTCGGGCTGGACGAGCTGGACTGGACTAGGACATGGCAAAGGACGTCGATTCGGTGGTTCGGGCCGCCGGAGTTGTCGTTTTCGATCCCGAGAGTGCGCCAGGATCCCAGGAACGGAAGTTCCTCGCGGTGCACCGTCCGCACCGGGCAGATTGGTCGCTCCCAAAGGGCAAGGTCGATCCCGGCGAGATCACACCGTGCACAGCCGTTCGTGAATGTGACGAGGAAACCGGCTATCGCGTCTCGCTCATCTCACGCCTACCCACCGTGCGTTACCGAGCCTCAGGTGAATCGAAGGAAGTCGACTACTGGATCGGATCGGTTCGTGATGACGAGGGTTTTGCTCCCGATGACGAGGTAGACGAGATCCGCTGGGTGCCGGTAACCGAAGCCGCCGAATTCCTCACCTACTCCGACGACGCCGAATTGGTTCGCCTGGCTTCGGGCGCACCGATCACCACACCCTTCGTGATCCTGCGCCACGGCAAGGCGATGCGGCGTGCGGACTTCGATGGAAACGATGACGCCGATCGACCACTGTCCGGACGTGGACGCGGCGAGGCGAAGAGGCTCGTCGAAGTTCTGGACTCCTACGCGATCGAACGAATCCACAGTTCACCCTTCAAGCGCTGTCACGCGACAGTCGCGCGGTACGCCAAGAGCATCGGCGCTGACGTCCATTTCGAACCATGTGCAAGCGAATCTGGACATGAAGCGGATCCAGACTCCGTTGCGAAGCGATCGCTGGAACTACTGAATCAGCCCGAACCCACAGTGCTGTGCACTCATCGCCCGGTGCTGCCAACCGTGATCGGCGCGATCACCGAAGCGCTCGGCTTGCCGCCAACGGCCGTCCGCGATGACGCACATTGGGACTCTCGGCTACCGCCAGGCGGCATGATCATCATCCACCGGGAGTGGACCGACGCAGGTCCACGCGCCTTTTCGATCGAGCAACATCACCTGCCGCGCTGATCGCGCTTACCGGACCTCCACGTAGGCGATGGCGCGCCGCTTCGTGCCGTTAGGACGAACCACGGTCACGCGTACCGCGCACAAGCCCGCGGCTTCCGTGCGCACACCGCGGGGCTTTCGCGACGTGCCAACGCGCTCACAAATGTCCGAAGAAGCCGGTCGCACCGCCAACCGGATGTCATCGACCTTTCGTGCTCGAAGCCCGGCCCACTCCACCAGCCTGCGCGGGCGCACCCGGACATCTGTCGACGTGACTCCATCGACACTCACCGCTTGCACCGGCTCGGCGAAGGAAACCCCGCCACTTGCATCCACAACCGAGACAGTCACCGTGTAGACGCGCCCCGACGGCACATCGGCGATAACGCAGGCTAAATCACCCGGCCCCGTCGAGCACGTGGCGCCGGTCGGCTCAACGACGGCTCGGTATCCGGCGATCGGAGCAGCCGGCGCCATCCGTGGGGGAAGCCAGTCAACGCGGAGTCGTTCTCCGGCAAGGGGAGTCACCCGCACGCCTTGCGGAGCCATGACGGATTGCGTCGCGGTGGGTAGATACTCTTGCAGCCAGGGAACGAATGAACTGACCCTGGTGTAGATGCCCGGGAATCCGACGCGCGCACACTCGAAGCCGACGCTTGTGAGCCCGGCGAGGATCGGTAAGCCCCCGACATCGACGACTAGCGGGCTTCCGCTATCGCCCTGACACGCATCGACGCTCGCGTCAGGGAGTCCCGCACAAATCTCCACCGCGACGTCGAAGTCACCCCCATATCGTCCACACTCGACGTCCCCCGGACCTCCGAGGATCTGCAGGGCACCTCCGCGAAGCACATTCGAGGCCGGTCCATCGAAGACTGTGGCACCCCACCCGCTGATACTTGCCGGGGTGCCAGCCGCTGGCCATTGCGCAGCATCCAAACCCACCGGAATCGCGATCGGTTGCTGGGACTGTTCGATGCTGATCGGAGTTGACAGTCTGAGCAGCGCAATATCGTTGCGGAACCTGCTCGCATCCCACGAGGGATGAACGATCACTTCGGAGACTTCCACGGCATTGTCCGCGTTTCGCTCGCGCAACTCGGTGATCCCAACATGCGCATCGACTTGACTCCCACTGAATCCCACTACGCAGTGGGCTGCGGTGACGATCCATGACTCATCGATGATCGCGCCGCCGCACAGTCGGTTATCTGCTTCGACGTAGACCACTGCCTGCCAGGGAACCTGCTCGACCGATATCGGATCCCCACCGACAACTGCCTTCGCGGGGGCCCCCGGAGCGATTACCTGCCCCGTGAGCATGACTACCGCAAGGACGAGGGCTAAAAAGGCGCGAGTGAGGGAGCCGTCGTTCACTCGAAGTTCACCTGCCCTTTGCCGAAGCCACCGATACTCGCCTTACGCTGCTGAGCGCAGCGCAGGATGCGCCCCGAACGTAGGAGTCGAACTACCCGTGCCCGAGGAACCGCAACCGGCTCCAGCTCAGGAGTCCATCATGCAGCACGAGGTACACCTGGCTCGTGTCCAGCAGTACTTCGTCCAAGCGTCCTGCACCTGCGGTTGGGTCAGCGCCGCACGCCGAGCGGAGTCACTAGCTGCAGAAGAGGGCCGTGACCACGCGATTTTGTACGACGGCGCTTTCAGCGAAGAGATCCAGGAAGCTTGAGCCGCTAGGGGCAGGGCCATCACTCGGCTGTGACACCTTTGCCGAGAACCACTACTCCGCCATCGCTGACGGTGTAGCAGCCCCGATCCCGCTCCAAATCGACACCGATCTGGGCATTGTCGGGCACCACCACGCTCTTGTCCAAGATCGCTCTGCGGACAACCGCTCCACGCCCCACTCGGACTCCAGGCATCAGCACGCTTCCCTCGACATACGCGCCAGCGTCTATGGAAACATTCGATGCGACAACGCTCGTGCGAACATGAGCACCCGAGATGATGCTGCCGGCACCGACCATCGAGTCGTGGGCGTTGCCCCCTTCAACGAACTTCGCAGGTGGTAGCGGCGGCAAATTCGTGAGAATCGGCCAGCGTCGGTTGTAGAGATTGAAGATCGGATGCACCGAGACAAGGTCCATGTGCGCATCGTGGTAACTGTCCAAAGTTCCTACGTCACGCCAGTAGCCCGCATCGCGGGCCGTAGCACCGGGAACGATGTTCTCGGCGAAGTCATACACATGGGCAAGCCCCTGAGCAGTAAGGGCCGGAATGATGTTGCCACCCATGTCGTGGACTGACGCAGGATCCGCTGCGTCGACCTTTAGCGCTGCGAGTAGAACGTCTTTCGTGAATACGTAATTGCCCATCGAGACGAAGGATTCGTCCTCGCTTCCCGGAATTCCCGGGGGCTCGGCAGGCTTTTCGAGGAAACCTGCGATGGTGCGTCCATCAGCAGCCACCTCGATCACACCGAAGGAACTGGCCTGGCTCCGAGGAGTGCGAATGCCAGCAACCGTCACGCCCGCGCCACTATCGATATGAGCTTCAACCATCTGCATGGCATCCATGCGGTAGACGTGATCGGCTCCGAAGACCGCTACGTATTCAGGGTTCTCATCAAAAACGAGGTTCAGGCTCTGAAAGATGGCATCGGCGCTACCGGTGAACCATCGCGGGCCCAGACGCTGCTGCGCGGGAACCGGCGTTACGTAGTCGCCAAGCAGGGTGGGCATCCGCCAGGTCTGGGTGACGTGGCGATCAAGGGAATGAGACTTGTATTGCGTGAGGACGCACACCCGACGCAAACCCGAATTAATCAGGTTGGACAGCACGAAGTCGATCAGCCGGTAGGAGCCGCCGAACGGGACCGCTGGCTTCGCGCGATCAGCGGTCAACGGCATGAGCCGTTTGCCCTCGCCGCCGGCGAGGACCATGGCTAGGACGTGCGGCTCAGCGCCCACCTTCACAGGGTAACGCTGTCCTGACGACACCTGCCTAGGCTTTCTTCCCATGCGCGTGGAGATGCTTACCAAGGAATGGCCTCCGGACATCTACGGCGGTGCCGGCGTCCACGTCGAGCACCTCGTCGCCCATCTCCGCGATCTCGCCGAGGTGCGGGTGCATTGCTTCGGGCGCGAACGCACGGACGCGTTGGCATCACCCATCCCTACATTCCTGGGTGACGCCAACGCTGCACTCCAAACCCTCGGAGTAGACCTGGCAATGACCGCCGCGATCGATCCGACCGCGCAGATCGTCCATTCCCACACGTGGTACACGAACCTCGCAGGACACGTCGCAGGCTTGCTGTACGAGATCCCACATGTCCTAACCTCGCACTCACTCGAACCGTTGCGCCCGTGGAAGCGTGAGCAACTAGCCGGCGGCTTCGGGGTGTCTTCCTGGATTGAACACACCAGTTACCTCGGAGCTTCGGCGATCATCGCGGTAAGCGCGGGCATGCGCGCGGATATCATGGACAACTATCCCCAGGTAGATCCTGAGCGAATCCATGTCGTGCACAACGGCATCGACACCGGCGTCTACCGACCTACCGATTCGATAGCGGCGCTCGAGAAGTACCGCATCAACCTCGACGATCCGTACGTGCTGTTCGTCGGCCGTATCACCCGACAGAAGGGACTGACGCACCTGCTGCGCGCGGCTCGGCACTTCGATGACAACATCACTTTGGTCATGTGTGCCTCTTCACCTGACACCCCTGAGATCGCCACCGAGACATCCGAGGCCGTCGCCCACTTGCGTGCCGAGCGCGGCGATGGTTCGGTCATTTGGATCGATGAGCAAGTGGATCGCGATTCGCTGATCACCTTGCTGAGCCACGCGCGAGTCTTCGCTTGTCCATCTGTGTATGAACCTTTGGGCATTGTGAATCTCGAAGCGATGGCCTGCGAGACCGCGGTGGTTGCAAGTGCGGTGGGCGGAATCCCCGAGGTGGTTGCCGACAACGAGACGGGCCTTTTGGTTCCGTACGAATCCAATGACCATCGCGCCTTCGAAGCCGCGTTCGCGGCCGCCGTGAATGAAGTGGTGGCGGATCCGAATCGAGCCGAACTCATGGGAATCCAGGGCCGACAACGAGCCATCAGTGAGTTCGGCTGGGATGCCATCGCCGAACGCACGCTCGAGGTCTACCGATGGGCTATCGACCATCACCTCGGGCGCCCTGACGATGAGTGATCTCGCCGAACCGATCCCGGGGATCAAGCCGGCACCCCACAGAACGCTGTGGATCGGTTACACCCTCTACCTGTCCGGGTCCCTGGCCTTCGCCCTCAACGGCACCGTGTCCAAAGCCATACTGCTCAGCGGGCTGGACTCCGCGCGATTGAGCCAACTCAGGGTCACCGGTGCGTTCTTGTTCTTGCTGGCGTTCGTGGCAATCAACCGTCCACACCGGCTGAAGATCGAGCGCCGCGAGTGGATTCCGCTGATCGCCTACGGCGTACTGGGCGTAGCGATGACCCAGTACCTGTTCTTCGTTGCCTTGCAGTACTTGCCCGTCGGAGTTGCCCTGCTCATCGAGTTCACCGCTCCGGTCTTCGTGGCGCTGTGGTTCCGCTTCGTGATCAAGGAACCGACCCGGCGCATGGTCTGGTTAGCGCTACTGGTGGCGATCATTGGCCTGGCTCTTGTCGCCGAGGTGTGGCGCGGCTTCACCTTCGATGCGATCGGTCTCATCGCCGCCCTGGGCGCCGCGTTGGCCCTTAGCGCTCATTACCTGATCACCGATCGACAGATGCGGGTCGAAAACCCGCGCGATGCCGTCTCCTTGACTATGTGGGGCTTCGGGTTCGCCTCCTTGTTCTGGGTCATCGCACAGCCATGGTGGTCCTTCCCGTGGTCGGAGTTCTCCGGTGTCAGTGATCCCACCCTCGGGCCGGTCATCGGGGATCGACCCCTGTGGCTGCTGAGTACCTGGATGATCGTCTTGGGAACGGTGGTCCCGTTCTGGCTGGTCGTCGCGTCGATGCGTCACCTACGGGCTTCCCAGGCTTCGGTGGTGGGGTTGACCGAACCGCTACTCGCCATCATCGTGGCGTGGATCATCCTTGGAGAGGCCCTAGCCCCGATTCAACTTCTCGGTGGTGCGTTCATCCTTCTTGGTGTCGTGTTGGCCGAGAGATCGCGCAACCGCCTCTGAGTATCCTGCGCGGATGGCAGACGCTCGAGCTATCGATGCCGAGGGTGTGTGCTTCCCACTCGGCGGCGATGACCGCCGCAGCACGTCAGCCACCGGACGAGCCATCTTTGCCGATTCGATCCGAGCGGTCGATCCCGCGATTGCCGCACGGATCGAGCACACTCGTGATTGGCGCAAGGGCTACATCACTCCCCTGCGGGACATCGTCTTGGCAGCGGCGCAGTCCACCGAAAACGCTTTGTCGATTTCCCGGCACGGCTTGGCAAGCACCGATCAGCGCTTCACATTCCAACGCGATGGCGTCGAAGTGCCGCTCAGGGAAGCTATGTCGAACTTCACCGAGCCCCGGCTCGCCTCCGTCACCGTCCGGGGACGCGCCACTCGCGAGGAAGGTCTGTCCGTCCCCTACAAGGGGCGGCGGCTCTTCGGCGACGACCTTCGCAGGCAAATCGACGACTGGCTCCAGCGGGGCATCGCTGAGCCGTCGTTCGGGGAAGCGCTGAACCTGGTCTTGGACAACCCCGATTGGCTCGACCTGCGTGATGTCGATATCGCTCTGCTGGGTGCCGGGGCGGAGATGGCGCCCACTCGGTCACTTCTGCGATGGGGTGCTCGTGTCCACGCGGTGGACCTACCCAAGCCGGCACTGTGGGAACACCTGGTGGGGATCACGCGCAGCACTCCAGGAACACTGCGCATCCCGATTCCTCTCGATACCGATGGCACGCCCCCCTTCGTGGTCGATGGCGACGTCCACCCCGACGATGATTCGACGATCTGCGCCGCCGCAGGTACCGACTTGGTTGCGCAGACACCCGAGATCCGCACATGGCTTGCCGATATCGATCAACCCTTCGTGCTGGGAACGTACGCGTACGCGGACGGTGCCGATCACGTCCGGCTCTCGGTGGCAGCCGAGGCGATCGTCAGTGCACTGACCGCACAACGAGAGGACCTCACTCTCGCCTACCTCGCAACTCCCACCGATGTGTTCGCGGTGCCGATCGAGTGCGTAGAGGATTCCCATGTTCGATGGGAACACCGCGGAATTGGAGGCTTCCTGCAGGCCCCACTTCGTTTGGCACGACAGTTCGAGCCGAACTACCCGAACATCTACCCGACCACGACGGGCCAACGGGTCGGCTTGAACGACTCGATCATTCCGCAGCAAGGGCCGAACTACATCCTTGCTAAACGCATCCAGCGATGGCGCGCGCTCGTCGCCCGAGCGGAGGGCATCCCTGTCTCGCTGAACCTCGCACCGGCCACCCGCACCCGATCAGTCGTCCGGAATCGGGCGCTCGCGGCCGCCTACGCCGGTGCCGGTCGTTTCGGTGTGGAGGTGTTCGATCCCTCGACATCCACGACACTGATGGCTGCTTTATTGGTCCACGATCTGCGCAACACGGAATCAGCAGCTAACCCGGCGACCGTTCTCGGCAATCCGATGGACCTGTTCGCGCGCGCAGCCAACCATGGCGGTCTATGGCGCGCCGCGTATGCCCCGCGCTCGGTCCTAGGCATCGCCGCGCTGCTGGGCATGTTCGAGTCCCGCGCCTAGCCCCGTCCCGAGAATGCGGAAACCCGCGCGGCTGGGGGGTTGACGCGCGGGTTCCCGGGGCTTAAGCCCCCTGTCGCCGCTGGGGCGACGGCCTAAGTTTGTCCAGTCGTCTCCAGGTTGTCTGGAATTCCAAGCAATTGCCCGGGCAATTTTCGGTTAACGGTTTCACTGCGCCCGAATTGTCAGATCGCCTCCCAGCAATGCGTGTGGATTGTTCAGCACAGGTTCGAAGGCCAGCTCAGCTGCACCGATCACGATGCTCTCGGATCCGAATGCCGGTGTCACAAGACGTATATCGGTGGTCTGCCGCGAGAGTGTGAAACGCAGTTCCTCCATCACCGTGTGGTGGTACTCCTCAAGAAGTGATTCGAGGTGCCCGGCCAGCACAACCGTGTCGGGATTGATCACGTTGACGATGGTCGCCAGCCCCTGACCTACAGCTCGCGCCGCTTCAACCGTGGATTCGCGAGCTCGTTCGTCACCCTCGCGGGCTGCAGCGTAAATGTCCTCGGGACTGGTATGCGCTGGGTCTCGTCCGGCCGCCCGGACGATGGTTTCGGCTCCGATCAGTGTCTCCCAACACCCAACCGCGCCGCAGCGACAAGGAGCACCGGAGGAATCGAAACGAATGTGGCCTATCTCGCCCGCGAATCCCATAGCGCCGGTCAACAATTCACCTTCGAGCACGATGCCACCACCGATCCCTACATCCCCGGAGACGAACACCATGCAGCGTGATCCGCGACCAGCACCACGCGTCCACTCTGCCATCGCCCCGAGGTTGGCATCGTTACCCAGGAGTACAGGAAACTGAGCACCGAAACGCTCGGATAGGCCAGCCCGAAGCACCTCTCCGAAAGAGACGTCTACCCATCCAAGGCTCGGCGCACGATGGACTACCGATCGTGGCGGGTCCCCGACAGGATCAATGACTCCTGGCATCGCCAAGCCCATACCGACCCAGCGGATACGTTCGGAAAGTGACTCGACGATCTCCGTGCTGCCGGTCACGATGCGCGCAGCTACCTCGTAGGTGTCGGTGGATCCACGACGATGATCCTTCGACCATCGGTGCAGCACTTCTCCTCCGAAGCCCATCGCAAGCGCTGAACTCCGATCAACGCGGACATCCCACCCGATTACAGCGAACGAATCAGGAACGGCGCGCACCGTCAACGAGGGTCGCCCCACCCCTCCGATGGATCCAGCACCCTCCTCGACTACACCGAGTGCTGCCATGTCCGAAACGATCGATGCGACCGTGCTGCGGTTAAGCCCGGTAATCGCTCCGATGTCCGATCGAGTGAGAGTGCCGCGCGTGTGCAAAGCACGTAACACTCGTGCGAGGCCCACCCCCGCGGTGGCGTTCACCGGTACAGCGCCTCGCGTGCCCGCCGGTATTGCTCGCGCACCTCGTTCACCGGAGCCGGGTCGCGACGAAGAACCTCGCCGGGGCGCAGTTCACCCCACTCTGGCAATTGACCACCGGACAACACCCAGGCTGCCTGCCGCGCAGCGCCATCGGCTACGTACTCACCGGCGGGCGGAACTTCAACCGGAGCGTTGACCAATGTCGCTGCCACGTCGAGCACCGCCGAATTACCGGCGGCACCGCCAACTAGCAGGACACGACGGGGCTCGATGCCTACGTTCACGAGTGCATCGACGGCATCTGCCAAGCCACCGAGCATGCCCTCGACAGCAGCTCGCGCAATATTCGGCGCTGTCAGATTGACACGCGAGATGCCGTGCAACGATCCACGAGCGTCCGGCAGGTTCGGTGTCCGTTCACCATCGAAGTACGGAAGCATCGTCAAGCCGCCAGCCCCCGGCTCGGAACTAAGAGCCAGCGCAGCGAATTCCTCCATGTCAACCCCGAGCAACTCCGCGGTAACCGTCAGGATCCGCGCTGCGTTGAGCGTGCATACCAATGGTAGGAAGCGTCCGCTGGCGTCGGCGAAGCCCGCAACCAGACCGGTGGCATCCGCGGTCGGGTGATCGGATCCGCCGAAAGCGGTTCCCGATGTACCAAGCGACACCACTACATCTCCGGGACCGATGCCCAAAGCGAGGGCCGCACCCATGTTGTCTCCAGTACCGGGGCCGATCAGCACTCGTGCATCAGCACCGAGACCAAGATGCCTACGAGCCGACCCACCGAGTTCGGCGACGGCTTCGTGTGGTGTGGCTACTTCCGGTAGTTCGGCATCATGACCCAAGGCCAGTTCCAGCAGATCGCGCCGGTAGGAGCCCTCGGCGGGAGACCAGTACCCCGTTCCACTGGCATCCCCGCGATCAGTGTGGGCCGTCTCGGGGCGGTCCGCGAGCATCCAGGTCAGATAGTCGTGCGGCAGCATCAACCGCGAGGTGCGCCTTGCATTGTCCGGCTCGACTCGAGCCATCCACCGGACCTTGCTGACCGTGAAGGCCGCTAGGGGGACGCTGCCCACTGCATCTGCCCAAGCAGCCGGCCCACCACGTTCGGCAACGAGATCGGCGGCATCTGGCGCTGAGCGGGTGTCGTTCCACAACAAAGCCGGGCGGACGATCTGTCCGGAGTCATCCAGAGCGACCATCCCATGCTGTTGGCCGGCAACTGAGATGGCCGCCACACCCTCGAGCAACCCGCCATCGCAAGCCTGCGCCAGCGCTCGCCACCACGCTTGCGGGTCGACCTCGGTGCCGTCGGGGTGGGCCGCTCGGCCTTCACGCACCCAGGCACCGTTATCGGCGTCGCGCACGACCACCTTCACCGATTGAGTCGAGGAATCCACCCCTGCCACGAGAGCCACGGGGGAACGGTGCCACAAGTCCGACCGCCAGCGCTCACCGAACAACTTGTAGGACAACTTATGACTTTGTACCCTGAGCCCATGGCTGACCCTGTGCCCAACCCCCGGTCGATGGCCGCCGGCATCCGCCGCCGCGTCCTCGCGCACGTACTGGCCAACAACGGGGGCTACCTCAGCCAGGCCTGCTCGGCCGCCGAACTCCTCGCCGTGCTCTACGGCCGGGTGCTCAACTTGTCCCCGCTCCCGGCACCACTGCACCCACCTGCCTTCGAGGCGGTTCCAGGGCCGGACGCCCCCCGGGTGTCCGGCGGACTCTTCCACGGCGAGCCCGGTCCGGACCTCGATCGCTTCATCATCTCGCCAGCGCACTATGCACTTGTCGTTTACGCGGCGCTGATCGAAGCCGGCCGGCTCGATGAGGCGGCCCTGGACCAGTTCAACAAAGACGGTTCGACCGTCGAGATGATTGGCGCCGAGCACTCGCCCGGCTTCGAGACCACGACCGGATCCTTGGCCCAGGCTCTGTCCACCGCAGGTGGCATCGCACTAGGTCGACGCATGAAAGATGAAACGGGTCGCACGTTCGTGTTCATGAGTGATGGTGAGTTCCAAGAAGGCCAGACTTGGGAAGCGCTCCAAGCTCTCGTGTACTACCGACTCGACACCGTTCGCGTGATCGTGGACGTCAACCGCGCGCAGTGCGACGGCCCGATGGACTCGGTGATGACCATCGAACCCCTCGCCACGAAACTCAAGGCTTTCGGTGCCAGCGTCGATTCCGTGGACGGCCACGACATAGCCGCCCTCACTCGAGCACTCGAGCGCTCAACGGGGAGACCGCACTTCGTACTCGCCTACACCGATCCGACTCGGGGTGTTCCCCTTATGAATGAGCGACGCCCGGTCCTGCACTACCTGCGATTCACCGGCGATGACGAGAGATCTCGCTATCAGGATTACTACGACGACCTCCTCACTACCGGAGCGGACGGAGCAGACCGATGAGCGCGGCACGCGACGTCCCGATCGTCACGCGGCCGCATGTGGAGAACTTCATCCGCTGGTCGGCCGACAAGCCCGAGGTTGTCGTTCTGAGCGCGGACTTGACCAACTCATGCGAGGTCGGCAAGTGGCGAGACACTTACCCCGAGCGCTTTTTCTCGATGGGGATGGCTGAGCAGAACATGCTCAGTTTTGCAGGTGGCCTGGCTCGAGAAGGATTCGAGCCGTGGCTGCACACCTTCGCAGTCTTCCTTTACCGCCGGCCACTCGATCAGTTGCAGATGTCCGTCGCCTACCCGAACCTGCGAGTCCGTCTGGTCGGCTTCCTGCCGGGGATCACCACCCCCGGCGGGGTGACTCATCAAGCAATCGACGACATCGCCGTGATGCGCGCGATACCCAACATGACGATCCTAGAGACAGGTGACGCAACCGAAGTCGAATCGGTTCTCGACGTTGCGCATGCCATCGATGGACCTGTCTACATCCGCATGCTGCGCGGCGAGGTCCCCCGTCTGTTCCCGCAGGACGAACCGTTCACCTTCAACAGGGCGCGCGCACTGTCACTGGCGGGCAACACGATTCACGATCCCGCCGACCTCGTCGTTTTGACCAGTGGCATCCTCACCGAGGAAGCATTGCGTGCAGTCCCAGCGCTGCAATCTGCTGGCGTCAGCGTCACCCACCTGCATGTCTCGACACTTAAGCCTTTCACTGATCCGACGATCATCCACGCGCTCCAGGCAGCTACCGGCGCGATCGTGACCATGGAGAACCACCTCATCACCGGCGGCCTCGGCTCGGCCGTTGCCGAGACCATGGCCGAAGCCGGTATCTCGACTCCGCTGCACCGCATCGGTCTGCCGGATACCTACGCCCACGGCGCTTCCCAGGCTCATCTGCTCGCCGAGTACAACCTCGACGCCTTCTCCTTGGTGCGCACCGCCGAGATCGCACTCGACCGCGAACTCGCCATCGATGCCGTTGACCTCGCACCCGTCCGCGTCACAGCCACCCATAGTTCGGCCAAGGTCGAAGCACTGTGAGCGATATCGCTGAGGACCGCATCGAAGTCGACTACCGGATCAACATCGGAGATCCGACCGAAGTCGCCCACGCCATCCGAGTGGAACAGACGATCGAATTCCCTTTCGATCTAGCGCCGGAGTGGATCCAGCAACAGGTGGTCGGCCAGGTCGAATCCATCGACGGCCACAACGTCACCATCTCCTACAGCCCGGGGGTGGCCGGTGGCGGCATGACGCAACTGCTCAATGTGCTGTGGGGGAACGTCTCGCTCTTTCCCGGGGTGCGCATATCCGATATTCGGCTGCCTGATTCCTATCTGGACAGCTTCCGTGGTCCGCGCTTCGGTGTTTCCGGACTGCGTCGCCTCCTCAATGCCCCAGCCGGCCCGCTCATCTGTACCGCGGTGAAGCCGATGGGTACGAGTTCTCAGGACCTCGGGAAGATGGCGGCCTCAATTGCCGCCGCCGGCTTCCACATCATCAAGGACGATCACGGGTTAGCCGACCAGCCATGGGCGCGCTGGAAAGAACGCGTGCGGGTCATCGCGGATCATGTGAACGAGGCCAACGAGCAAGCCGAAACAAACGCGCTGTACATGCCAAGCCTCAATGTGCCGGCTGACCGCATTCACGATGCCGCTCACGAAGCCAAATCGATCGGCGCCCGGGCTTTGCTGGTCCTTCCCGGTGTTTCAGGCTTCGATGCGATGCGCACCCTCGCCGACGACGATTCCCTGGCGCTGCCGATCATGGCCCACCCCTCGTTCTTGGGATCTAACGTGGTCAATCCTGACCAGGGCATCGATCACGGCGTCTTGTTCGGAACGCTCATGCGCATCGCCGGTGCCGACATCTCGATTTTCCCGAACTACGGAGGGCGCTTTTCCTTCTCCCCGAAGGAATGCGCACGTATCCAGGACAAGTGCCAGGCTCCCTTGGGAAATATCGCACCCTCGTGGCCCAGCCCGGGTGGCGGCATGACACTCGATCGACTCACCGAACTGACGGACTTCTACGGGGAAGATGTCGCGCTACTCATCGGCGGAGCGCTGCACCGCGGTGACCTCGCCACCAACTCACGCGCGATGGTCGAAGCCCTCAGCGACCAGTAACCAATTAGCGGGGGAAGGCGCCAGCCACCCCACCATCGACGGCCAGTACCGAGCCGGTGGTGCGCGAGGACCGATCCGAGAGCAAGAACGCCACCGATTGCGCCACATCGGCGGTCGTCACCCTCCGCCCCAGGATGTTGCGCGAGGCGTAGAAGTCCTCGAGTTCCTCCGGAGCAATGCCATGCGCGGCAGCGCGTTCCTCACGCAATCCGCCGTCCCACAACTTGGAGTTGTCGAACACCGCATCCGGGTTCACTGCGTTGGACCGGATCCCGTGCTTGCCTCCTTCGAGTGCCGCAATGCGCATCAACTGCACCATGCCGGCCTTGGAGACCGAGTAGGCACCGAAGCCGGCTCCGGGACCGAACGCGTTCTTGCTGGCGACATAGACCAACGCGCCACCAAGTCCCTGCTCCTGCATCACCTGCATGGACGCTCGCGTCAACGCGAACGCGCTGGTGAGATTCACGTTCATCGCGGTTTGCCACTGTTCATCAGTCAACTCGGTGAGAGTTCCCGTGACTCCAACGCCCGCGTTGAGCACCACACCGTCAAGGCCACCGAAGTGCCGAACCGTTCGATGCACGGTCGTATCGACCACTGCCGAATCGGACTGATCGCCGGCCATCGTGAGCGGCTCGGCTCCACCCGCCCGCACGATCTGATCACCCACATCATCGAGGCCCGACGCATCAAGATCTGCGAGCACCACGGAAGCGCCTCGAGCTGCGAGTTCCAGCGAGATTCCACGTCCGATTCCCGATGCTGCACCGGTAACGATGACGATTCGTCCGGAGAACTCGGCGGGAGGTGGCTTCAAGGTGAGTTTGTATAGCTCCATCGGCCAGTAATCGAAGTCGAAAGTGTCCGCTTCGCTGAGCGGCTCCGGCGATCCGAAGGACTCCAGCACCGTTCGGGCTACCTCATGGGTATGCGCCGCAATATCCGCCGCGATTTCCGCATCCCGCAGCGTCCCTCCACTGGTAATCGCACCGACGCCGGGTACGAGCGCGACTCGCGGCATCGGATCGTGGACGGAGTAGCCCTCCGGCATCCGATCGGCGCAGCGCTCCACGTATGCCAGGTACTCATCGCGGTACTCATCGACATCCACGCGTGCACTTGCGGCGGATCCGACAACCACCGATCTCGGCTTGATGCGCAACATGTGATCGGCACTGGACACGCCTCCGGCAACGATCGCCTCCACCTGCGGATGGTCGGCCACCTGACGAAGCCGACTGTCTACGCGCAACACGCGGTGCCCCGTCTGGCCGATCGCCCCACGCAGATTGAGCAGCAGCCGACGCAACTCGTCCTCAGGGATGTCCTCATGACGTGGGGGCGGCCCAGGTGCAATGCGATTCGCAGCGACGAACTCGCGCGCCCGCTCCACTACGTCGATCGTCCGCTGGTAACACGCATCGGACTCTTCGGCCCACGTCACCAGGCCGTGGTGCGCGAGTACCACTCCCTCGTATTCGGAAAGTTCGCCCACCACCTTGCTCAATTCGAAACCGGGACGCAACCAGTCGACGTAGGCAAAACCCTCACCAAGAGCCGCCAAAGTCACCGTGCGACCTTCGGCGTGGTTGGTCAGTGCGCAGATCGCGTCGGCGTGCACGTGATCTATGTGCCTGAAGGGCAGAAAAGCATGCAGCAGTGTCTCGATCGATGGGCGCCGTGATGCGGGATCAAGTAAGGCACGAGTGACCAGATCGGTCATCTCCTCATCGCTCATCTCCCCGCGATCGCGCAAAGCAATGAGCTCGGCCAGCCGCAGTCCTGGGTAGTCACTCGCTACGGATCCGCGCATATCCGCACCCGAGCCCTTGACCCACATCACCTGCTGCGCGCGACCGAGATGATCGACGAACGTTTCCTTAGCAGAAGTGTTGCCGCCTCCATAGACGACGAGTGACGGATCCTCACCAATTCGATTCGAACGTTCGACGAGTTCGATCAGCGCAGAATCGGTCATCGCGCCCCAACCTCCTGAACGAGGGCATCGACGCCCGCTCCTTCAGCAGGCTCGACCACCCCGTGTTCGGTGACGATCGCCGAGATGAGCCGCGCCGGAGTCACGTCGAAGGCCGGGTTGTATCCGCGCGCTGCTTCCGGCGCCACTCGCTCGCCAGCGAAAGTAGTCAACTCATCCCCATTGCGGAGTTCGATCTCGATGTCTTCACCCGAAGTCGTCGAGAGATCGACGGTGGACGAAGGAGCAGCAACCACGAACGGGATTCCGGCGTCAGCGCAGGCGAGGGCAACCCCCACCGAACCGATCTTGTTGGCGGTATCCCCATTGCGGGCGATGCGGTCGGCGCCGATGATCGCCACGTCGATCAGCCCCCGCAAGATCGTGGACGCGGCGGCACTGTCGGCCTGCACGACATGCGGGATGCCGTCGTGCATGAGTTCCCACGACGTCAGCCGTGAGCCTTGAAGCAGCGGCCGGGTTTCATCGGCATGGACGACTTCTACTTCGTCGCGTTCATGTAGTTCGCGGATGATGCCCAGGGCCGTGCCCCAGGCTGTCGTGGCGAGCGCACCAGTGTTGCAGTGCGTGAGGATGCGCAGCGGGCGCTGTGTGGTGTTGGCCAGTATCCAATCTGCACCCTTGCGGGAAAGCTCCCGATTCGCTTCTTCGTCCTCGATCGCGATGCGTTCAGCCTCCGCCAGCACGTCTTCGATGCCCGAGTCGACCAACGGGCGCACGCGATCCACTCCCCAGGCGAGGTTCACCGCGGTGGGACGGGCGTCACGGATGCGGTCGATCGCCTGATCGAGGTCGCTGCGTTCCCAACCTTCGCGCTCGCCTTGGCGCATCGCGAGAGCCACTCCGTACCCGCCGACCGTGCCCAGGGCGGGAGCACCACGCACCACGAGCCGAACGATGGCATCGACCAACGCGTCGACGGTGTCGCACTCCATGGTCGTCTCGCGCTGGGGTAGCAGGGTCTGATCGATCAGCACGATCGACTGCCCGTCCCACCGAACCGCACGGATTTCCGAGTTCGCCTCCGGCACAGCTCCTCCAAGTCAAAGTTGTCCTACAACTCGCCGCTAGGCTAACGCAGGGAGGCAGACACATGGTCGAAAGCGCAGGAACCGGCAACGGCCGCATCCCGTTGGCCCGCGTGGTGAGCCAAGACTTGCGTCGTCGGATCGTCTCCGGTGAATTCTCCCCCGGCGCCCGCCTTCCCAGCGAAGCGGAAATGTGCGAGCACTACCGGGTATCCCGGGTGACCGTGCGGACCGCAGCCAAGTCTTTGGAATCGCAGGGACTCGTTGATATCCGGCACGGCTCAGGGATGTACGTGGTCGATCTCGGCGGCCGAATCCGATCCGGACTTCAAGAACTGCGCTCGATAACCGAGACCATCGAGGAATCCGGTATCACTGCTCACGTTCGCCGAGTGTCCTTGACTCGCCGTCCCGCTTCGGGTCTGGAAGCCGGCCGGCTAGGACTCGATCCCGGATCGGAGGTCGTGGTCGTGCACCGCGAGATTCTGGCTGGAGACGAGATCGTCGCGTTGTCGATCGACACGATGCCAGCCGAACTGATTCCACCGGCTGAGGACGAGACCCTCGGACATGCATCCGTATTCGGTGTACTCGACCGCCTGCGTCTCGAGCCGGTACGGGCGCTCGCAGAGATCCACGCCGTTCGTGGCACCGAGGTCGACATCGCCGACGACGACATCGCCGATCACCTACTCGTGTTGCTAGATCAGCTCCATTTCGACCGAACAGGGCGCCCTATCGCCTACAGCAAGACCTACTTCGTGGAAGGACGCTTCCAATTCACCATCCTGCGAACTCGTTGACGCTCAAGCGTCAGCGTCCTAACGCGTCACCACTCGGGCTAGTGAAGGAACTTTCATCCGCGGCGAGCAGTTGCGCAGGATTCGAGACAGCGCCGATTTCTCCTGCGAATCCACAGCCAGCCGCCAACGGAACTTCACCGCGATCCATGTCTTCGCGTACTTGCACGTCCCAAATTCGGGCAACCACTCACTCGGGTCACGATCGGACTTACTGCGATTGGACGATGCCGAGACGGCGATCAGCGATCCTCGGTACCCAAGATCGTTGGCGAAACGTTCACGTGTCGAGGTATTCCATCGCCATGCCCCGGAGTCCCAGGCTTCCTTGAGCGGCACATAGTGATCGATATCGAACGAACTGGAATTTGATGTCACGTCACGGTCGTACGCCGATCGCCACTGACCGCCGATCACATCGCAGCCCGAGACCCGACCGGCCTTGCGCTCCTGGACCAGGACTTCTTCGCGGGTGTTGCAGCCGTCCCCGTCGAGATCGGACCAATGCTCGAAAAGATCACGGTCATAGCCACTCGTGCGCTCCGGTGAGACCGGCAGCGAGTTCAGCACACGCTGGGCATCTTGGCGAGAATCGGCCTGGGCCATCCCCGCACTGCCCACAGCCACGGCAACCACCGCCACCGCAGCAACCCAGAACCTGCGCACGCGACGCCCCCTTGGCCCCCCAACCATGGCTCCACTGTGGCACACCTTCTGCGATCTGTCGCTAGCCTTCGGCACGTGCGCATGCCTCGGTGGTCGGAGCTGAAGGACCTGGTCGCCTTCGAGCAACCGACATGGAACCCGCGAGAGCGGGCCCTGAAGCGCGCGGCCAGTTTGGGCGACATACGCGCGGTTGCTCGGAAGTTCACTCCCAAGGCCGTGTTCGACTACACCGACGGCTCCGCCGGTGAAGAAGTCACGCTTTACCGGCAGCGCGCGTGCTATCGGAATCTCGAATTCATCCCCACAGCCTTGACGGATGTCTCCGAGGTGGACCCGTCCACCACCTTCCTCGGACGTCCGGTGGCGATGCCGATCGGATTCGGACCCACAGGCTTCACCCGGATGATGCACAACGCCGGGGAACTCGCCACGGCTGGAGTTGCCGATCGCAACAACATGGTCTTCGTGCTGTCGACACTCGGCACCACGAGTCCGGAGGAAATCAAGGCATCACTGCCGAACGGGAATAACTGGTTCCAGCTGTACATCTCCAAGGACCGCTCGATCACCCATGATCTTGTCGACCGGGTCGAGGCGGCTGGCTACTCGACGATCGAATTGACTATCGACACACCTGTGGGTGGGGTACGGCGCCGCGACATCCGCAACGGACTGACCGTCCCCCCACAACTCACACCGTCCACGGCGCTAGACATGGCCTTGCATCCGAACTGGTGGTGGCACAAACTCACCGAGCCACCATTGGAGTTCGCGTCGCTGCGAAACTCCGAGGGCACGGTCGCCGAACTGCTGAACCGTGTCTTCGATGCTGCCCTCACCTTGGATGATGTCGAGTGGCTTCGTGATCGGTGGAAGGGTCACCTCGTGGTCAAGGGCGTGCAGAGCGTGTCAACGGCCAAAGACCTCGCAAATGCCGGAGTGGATGCGATCGTGTTGTCCAACCACGGCGGACGCCAACTCGATCGCGCACCCGTCCCGCTAGAACTGCTCCCGGAAATAGTCGCCGCACTACCGGACGACATCGAGGTCTATATCGACGGCGGCGTGACCGACGGTGCCGACGCCCTCGCAGCTGTCGCTCTCGGCGCCCGGGGTGTCTTCGTAGGTCGAGCCCACCTGTACGGCTTGATGGCCGGCGGTGCCGCCGGTGTCCAGAAGGTGGTAGATCTGTTCTTCCAGCAGATCACCACGCAGATGGCGCTCCTCGGGGTACGAAATCTCGGCGAACTTTCGCCAGAGCACGTAAGGCTGCGGACTACTCCGAGTCGAGAGGCATAGTGACGGTCTCGGTGCGACCGACCACGTGCGCGTCTTCGTCGTAGACAGTCACGGTTTCGTCTTCGACGATCAGGTTGCCATCCGCATCGCGGACATCAATCGTCTCGTCGACGAGGGAACCTTCCGGAGCTGAGGCAACGACGATGTCGTCCGTTACCGTCCCTAGGACATTGTCGTTCTCATCGACGATGACCTCCACCTCGATGTCCTCGCCGATCTCGATGTCGTCGTCTGGCATCTAGCCTCCTTAGTTGGACCCATCCAACACCGTCGATAGATCCCATGACAACCGGTCCCTCATACGTTTTGCGCTGCCTGAATCGCACCCCGAGAAAATTCAGAAAATGACGCCCTTGTGCAGAATGAAGCAGCCGTATGGCTGGTCCTCCAGGGTGTGCACCACGGCATAGGCCTGCTTGGCCCGTTGGTAAAAGTCAAGACGCGGAATGACGCCGTATTCGAGGTCGCGGCTCTCGCTGGTTCTTGCAAGTTCGAGAACGTCATCTTGTAGTGACGTCGTCTTGTTCGGATCGTCTTCGACTTCCATTCGTTCGAGTGGATGCTCGATGAACGAATCGAGTGGATAGACGCTCAGGACCGCGCGCGCTGCGCGCAACACCCCAACTTCCCCGAGCCGGACAACGTCCTTGCCGCTGGCTGCAGCCGGGTAGTTCCGATCAACTAGCAACAATTGATCGCCGTGACCCATGTCATCGAGGATCTTTAGCAGGTCACCACTGAGCAGGGGGTCGATTCCTTTGAGCATGATCAAACGCTACTGCTTTCCCTAGTCCATCGCCGTGTCCGTTCGCGTCAGGATGATCACATCAGCGATTTTCAACGTGTCCCGAAGTGAGGCGACCTATCCTTTCGTGGGCGAGGCCGACGATCAGGAGGTTTCCATGGGCATTCGAGCTGCAGTTCTGACAGCACCTGGGATCTACGAGGTTCAGGAGTTCCCCGAGCCGGAACTCGAAGACGGTGCGCTCTTGATGGAGATTGAGATGTCTGGCATCTGCGGCACCGATAAGCACACCTACCTCGGTGAGACTAAACAGTACGCCGGCACGGCAGCCGAAACCGATACCCCTTTCCCGATCATCCAGGGACACGAGAACGTGGGTGTCGTCTCCGAGATCACACCTAAGGCCGCCGAGTCCTTGGAGTTCTACGGTCGAAGGCTCAAGGTCGGGGATCGCATCACCATGTGCCCGGACATCGTCTGCGGTCAGTGCTACGAGTGCAAGCACGTAATGGGCTATGTGTGGTGTCAACACAGTGATTGCTACGGGAACTCCTACACCTCGGCTAAGGCCCCGCATCTGATGGGCGGCTGGGCCGAACAGATGTACATCCGGCCTGACACCTTCGTCTACAAGGTGCCCAGCGGACTTTCCCCGCGCGTGGCAGTGCTTGCCGAATTGATGGCGTGCACGGCATCTCTAGACAAGCTCAAGGAGTTCTCCTCCTATGCCATCGAGGGCTTCAATTCCGGGGACAACGTGGTGGTTATTGGATCTGGACCGCTTGGTCTCCTTCATG
>CBFIHB010000006.1:0-32415 GCA_965662415.1 Actinomycetes bacterium
CCTCGAAACGGCGTCGATTAGTGACGGTCATCAACGCAGCGATCAATGCCAGCACCGCTACGGTCGCCGCCATAGCCAGCAGGACCACCGCGAAGGCGCGAGTCGAGAAGGCCCGTTGCAGATTCACGATCGCGATCGGATTGTCCGCCTCTTCGATGACCGCCGCCTTCAAATCCCATCCGCTTATGGATCCAGCAACGTTCAGTGCCACCGGAACGGTGCCGGTCGTCTCACTCACTCCCCCGGTTCCGCGCTCGAAGGTTTCGGCAGCAACGGCGATGAAGCCGGTGTACTTGTCGAGCGGGTAGCTGTAGACCTCGCCACTGACACCCATGTCGATCTCCGCATTACCGATCGGTTCACCCTCGGGAAACTTGACCTCGTGTGTTCCATCGGCGCCGTAGACGATCACCCGGATTCCCTGGGCCAGCCGATTCCCATCATCGAGCAAATCGGAATCGGTCACGTCGAACTCGAAGCGAACGGACAAGGTGTCGGTCCTCGCGTCAAAATCGATCGGGTCCGCCACGACCAGGAATCCGGCGTTGGTAGCCGTCGATTGGTCCGTCACCGTGAGGTTTCCCTCCACCTGGTACTCGCGGACAACGATTGCGTAGATGACGCCGAACACGAGCAATGACGCGATCGCGATGAACAGCCCCTTGTTCGAGACCCGTCGAGGTCCCGGGTGCGCGGCATAGGAACTCTCCGTCATGCCGTGCCTCCCTGCGCCCTATTGCGGCGTTATCTGCCCGTTCGCTCCTCGCGCGCCTAGCAGCCGATGGGAGTGCGGGAACCGCCGTACCAACCCCGGGGATCATACGGCGTGCCGTTGATGCGAACTTCGTAATGCAGGTGGGGGCCGGTGGACCACCCCGTGGATCCAACCGTGCCGATGGTCTCCCCTTTCGCGACCACCTGACCGATGCTCACTGCGATCGAATTCATGTGTGCGTAGAAGGTGACCAGACCTTCACCGTGGACGATCATCACCGCCTTGCCGTAGGCGCCACCGTTGCTGATGGTGGCCACCGAACCGTTGTCTGCGGCAACGATCGGGGTGCCGGTGGGGGCCGCCAAGTCCCACCCGGTGTGGCAGGACTTGCGCTTGAAGATCGGGTGGATCCGCGGTCCGGGGTTGGACGACGGGGTGCCACTGACCGGCATCATCAATGAGCCAGTCGCCGTGAATGCCGGTGCCGCTGCCGGCGGTGGCTCCTCCCCACGCTGACGTGCCTCTTCGGCTGCCTTACGCGCTGCTTCCTCGGCTGCCTTGCGGCGTCGTTCTTCCTCAGCCGCCGCTTTACGGGCCGCAGCCGCGAGGCGCTGCTGCTCGGCGACTAGATCTTCGTAGCGCTTCTCGACCTTGGACTCGAACTTTCGCGCATCGGCAAGCGCCCCCTGGCGCTCGTTGCGCAGCTTCTTGACCTTCTCTTGTTGGCGCTTGGCCTCGCGCAAGGCGGCTCGGGCGACCTCAAGAGCCTGTTCGGCCTTCGCTTCCTGCGTTTCGGCTTCGAGCTTCAACGCCTCGAGCCGGACGCCCTGCATGACCAGTTCGGCCTCGGTCTGGGTGAGCGAACGCTGCACACCCGCCTGCATGCGCGAAACCGCATCCACGCTGGCCAAGCGCGCCGTGAAGTCACCGGGGCTTCGCGCATCCAAAACCACTTCGATCTCGGCGAGGGGTCCGCGGGTGTAGACGGCGCGGGCCATGTCATCCATTTGGCCGTGAATGTCCTCGAGCTTGCCCTCGACCACCTCTTGCTGGGCGAGTGCGGTCCGCAGCGATGCCTTCGCACGTACCGAGCGCGCTTGTGCTGCTTGGGCTTCTTCTCGAGCTTCCCGGGCGATGGTCAAGGCTTCGCGACGTTCCGCGCGAGCCGCTTGCCACCTCTTGTCCACATCCTTGAAGCGATTAACTGCTTTACGGACCTTCTTGCTGGCCTTGGCCAGGGCGTCCTCGGTCGCCTCGATCTCCGCCTCGACTTCGCGCTTCTCGGCCTTGATCTCGGAACTTGACTTGCTGGGCTTATCGGAGTTGGCGCCAGGCAGGCTCGCCTGGGCCGGGCCGAGGGGGCCGGTGAGGGCGGTGGCCGAGATCGCCAGGATGGCCAGCGCCCAGGGCATCCGCCGGAACGCGCCGCCCCGAGTTCGGGCCTCGAGGCGGGTTCGGGCGCGAGTCAGCGACTCGTGGGAGGGGGCCACCGTCGAAGGATAACCCCAAGAGTCACATAAACCTCAGTTGTCACACGCGGAGATACTTGCGCAATGTGAAGAAGGCGGCCAGCGAGGCCAGCGCCACGCCGACGATGAGCAAGATGGGGGCGATCGCTAAGACGGCGTCCCAGCCGACGAAGGCGGTGAACTGGAACGACGGTGCCAGCACCCCGTCGATAACGAAGATCTTGACCGCCACCAGGCCCACGATCGCCAGGCCGGCCCCCAGGGCCGCGGCCACGGCCGCCTCGAGCAGGAACGGCAGTTGGATGTAGAAGTTCGAGGCGCCGACCAGCCGCATGATCCCGGTCTCCCGGCGTCTGCTGAAAGCAGCGACGCGCATGGTGTTGACGATAAGCAGGACAGTCACCACCAACATCACGATGGCAATCAGGAGGGCGATGGCCTGCAGGCCGCCGAGTAATCGGAAGAACTGGTCGAGGATCGCGCGCTGGTCGTTTACCTGTTCTATGCCGGGCCTGCCGGCGAAGGCAGACGCGACAACGTCGTACTGGGTGGGATCAGCCAACTTCACCCGGAAGGACTCCGGCAGTGCCTCTTCAGTGACGTTCTCCACGATCGGTGAATTGGCGAACTGTTCGCGGAATCTCTCGTACGCCTCAGTCTTGGACTCGTAGTACACCTCTTCGACCAGTGGCCGCAACGACTCAAGATCGGCACGGATCTGATCGCGCTGAGCATCGGTCACCGCGCCGCTTGCGCAGGAAGCGGCATCGCTGCTGCGGCTGCACAAGAAGATCGAGACTTCGACTTTGTCGTACCAGAAATCCTGCATGGTGGTTACCTGCGCGCGAACCAGCAGACTCACACCGAACAGCGCCAGCGAGACCGCAACAGTGATGATCACCGCGAAAGTCATGGTGAGGTTGCGGCGCAATCCCGCGCCCACCTCGCTGGTGACGAATGTGGCGCGCATCAGCGAGCGAACCCGTAGACGCCGCGGGTCTGATCGCGCACTACGTGACCGGTTTCAAGTTCGATCACTCGCCGGCGCATCTGATCGACGATCTGGGCATCGTGGGTGGACATGATCACCGTGGTGCCGAGCCGGTTGATTCGATCCAAGAGCTTCATAATGCCGACCGAAGTGTTCGGGTCCAGGTTGCCGGTGGGCTCATCGGCGATGAGCAGCATCGGGTGGTTCACGAATGCCCGTGCGATAGCCACCCGCTGTTGCTCGCCACCGGACAATTCATCCGGACGGCGCTGCATCTTGTCCTCGAGTCCGACCACCTCGAGAACCTCCGGGACCACCTTGCGGATGTGTGAGCGCGGCTTACCGATTACTTCCAAGGCGAAGGCAACATTTTCGAACACGCTCTTATTCGGCAGCAACCGGAAGTCCTGGAACACGGTGCCAATCTGCCGGCGGAGCGAGGGGATCTTCCAGTTCGACAATCGGTTCAGATCCTTGCCGAGCACCCAAACCTGGCCGGAGTTCGGACGTTCCTCTCGCAGCACAAGACGCAGGAAGGTGGACTTGCCCGATCCGGACGGCCCCACCAGGAATACGAACTCGCCCTTTTCGATTTCCAGGGACACCCCGTCCAGCGCCGGCCGATTCTGGCTGGCGTAGGTCTTACTGACGCTGTCGAACAGGATCACGGTCGCCTCGGGGTCGGGGGAAGGCGCCTACGGCGCCGGGGGCATTTCGCAGTCTAAGCATTGCCCGAGCCAACACCGGTCAGGACGCGGCCGCCTGTTGCCGGCGCCATCGGATGCCCGAAGCGATGAAATCGTCGATCTCACCGTCCAGAACCGCCTGCGTGTTGCCGGTTTCATGCTCCGTACGCAAATCCTTGACCATTTGATACGGATGGAGCACGTACGAGCGCATTTGATTCCCCCAGGACCCTGTCGAATCCCCCTTGAGCGCATCGATCTTGGCCTGCTCCTCCTGACGGCGGCGCTCGAGCAGTTTGGCCTGCAAGATTCCCATCGCCGTTGCCTTGTTCTGCAACTGCGAGCGTTCGTTCTGACAGGACACGACGATGCCGGTGGGGATGTGTGTGATGCGCACCGCTGAATCGGTGGTGTTCACGCCCTGACCACCCGGCCCACTGGAGCGATAGACATCGACGCGCAGATCGTCTTCGGGGATGTCGATGCTCTCGGTTTGCTCGACCACCGGGATCACTTCGACTCCGGCGAATGACGTCTGCCGACGGCCTTGGTTATCGAAGGGAGAGATACGCACTAAGCGGTGTGTTCCCTGTTCGATGGACAGCGTCCCGTATGCGTACGGCGCCTTCACCGCGAACGTTGCCGACTTGATGCCGGCTTCCTCTGCGTAGGAGGTGTCGTACACCTCGACCGGCCATTTATGCCTTTCGCAATAGCGCGTGTACATGCGCAACAGCATTTCCGCCCAATCGGCGGCATCGACACCGCCTGCCTCGGACCGGATAGTGACCAAAGCCTCGCGATGGTCGTACTCACCGGAAAGCAGAGTGCGCACCTCGAGATCGCTGAGATCCTTTTCGAGGGCGTCGAGTTCGGCGATCGCCTCACCCTGAGCGGCGTCGTCGTCCTCAGCTTCTGCCAACTCGAACATGATCGGAAGGTCGGCAACGCGGGTCTTGAGTTCTTGCATGCGCCGCAGTTCCCCTTGGAGAAAGGAAAGCCGGGAGGTAACCCGCTGGGCGTTCGCTTGGTCATCCCATAGGTCCGGAGCGGACGCCTGGGCCTCGAGCTGGGAGATCTCCGCTTCGGTGCTGGCTACGTCGAAGACCTGCTCTAAGTTTCCCATCGAGGCTTCGATAGCCGCGATGCGCTCGTCGATCTCCAAAGTGGCCACGAGGGGAAAGGGTACGGCGCGCGCCGAATGGTCAGCCGACGTAGTCCAAGGATGCCGAAGAACGGACAGTGATGGTCGCCTCGATGGGCCAGAACGCGGTCTGGATAGGCGCGGTCAGTTCGGCGGTCAGTCGACGCTCGTGTCCAAGTATCCGAAGTACTTCGAGTCCGGGAATCGGATCGGTCACCTGCTCGAGTTCGATATGTGCCAATGCGCTGGCGCTGGCTTCGCGCGGAATCAGTTTGCTGGTCTCAGTGGCGCCATGGATGTAGTAATGGTCAAGGTCGATCCGTTGGACGCCAGCCAGGACGGCCGTATCCGCCCGTGCCTGCAGTGCTTGGCGTTGGACGAAAGCCAACGACGCATCCACCACCACTGAGATCGCCAACATCAACACCCCGATGAGTCCGATGCCGAGCAACAGCACACTGCCTTCGTCTCGCTTGATTGCGATTCTGATTGCAGTGCGACCTGTGCGGGCTGGCATCACTAGACCCCGGCCGGCCGGTATTCGTCGATCGCAAACGTGCCGGTGGCCCGAATCGGTACCGAGACGAAGGAATCGAGCGCAGGTGGCAACCACGGCAAGGGCATATTCCACGCGAACTCCAGATCGACGGTGCCCCCTGGTGCCAAGCAACGGATAGGTGTGCACTCGATGGTCAGCGCGTCATCCGGAATTACGAGACCTCGGTCAGCGAACGCGATATCCACCGCCTGCCGAGCTCGGTACTCCCCTGCGACCAAGGTCAGGTCACGGACGAAGACACGTCCGGCCTCGCGCACTGCATGCTGGGCTGCCGCCTGAGCACCGAGCACGCTCGCGACGGCCACGATCAGGTAGCCGACTGGCACCATAATTCCGACGGCTATGACGATGAACTCGACGACCGCCGAGCCGCGAGCGTCACAGAGCCGCTTCGTTATCCGCATCAGCCAAGTCCGCTAGATGCGAAACCCGGCACGAGTTCCGTTGTGGATTCCAGCACCGCCCGGCCCGTCACAGTCATAGGTGCAGGACCAAGCAGACCGATCAGCGGTAGATCAACGGTGACGTCGACCGCTGCCACCGGGACGGGACCTGCGCGATCGACCCGCACCGCTGTCTCACGCAGGGTTGTACCTGCGATCGACTCAGCCAAGATGCGCTCGGTCCGCTGCTCCCCCGCCGCCGCATCCCCTCCAGCCATAGCAGCAAGGCGGGCCCCTTCGGTGGCGGCACCAATGAGCACGCTGCGCACGTGCAACGCGAGCGATAGCTGCAATACCGCAAGGGTCACCAACAGCAGCAGAGGTGCGACCAGAGCGAACTCGACCGTGGCAGCGCCGTCATCCGATCCCAGCGAAGCACGGCGCGTCATCACGCCTGCGACACCGACGAGATCGCGCGGTCGAGTACGGCGGTGAGTTGATCATCAGCTATCAGCCAAATGGCCGTGACCAACCCTGCGGTCATGACGGTGACCAAGACCCAGCCCGGAACATCGCCTCGATCGTCGTCAGCCACCTTGTGCAACCACGAGATGACCCGGATATGCAAATAGCGTGAAGCGTTCATTCTGTTTCCTTTCTTTGATCACCACGTAGCGGTTACGAGGTGAGGACCTGAAGGCCGCGAAGGCCAGGGAAGAGTGCGATAACGACGACAGTCGGCAGGATCAAGAAGACGACCGGAATGAGCATGATCACGTCTTTCTTGCCTGCCTGTTCCATTAGCGTCTGCTGTTGCATAGCGCGAGCATCACTGGCTTGGGCACGCACGACACCAACAAGCGGAGTGCCACGTTCCAGCGAGATCAGCAGGCCGTCCACGAACCGCTCGACGGCCGGGACGCCCATGCGATCCGACGCCGCACGCAATGCGTCTTCCACCGGTATTCCCGTGCTCGCTTCAGCCACCACGGTGCGCAATTCGTCCGCAAGATCACCGGCGGCCATATCCGCGACCCGGTGCAGTGCCGGCACTATCGATTCACCGGCTGCTACCGCGAACGCCAGTAACTCCGCCACATCCGGAAGTTGTTGCTCTATGCGAGCGCGTCGGTGCCTGGCTTGTGAGTTGATCCGGCGGTCGAGCAGCAGCAGGCCGAGTACCGAGCCGATGCTGGGAAGCAGGACCAGGGCAAGCGGAGTGGCGCCGCGCAGCACCATCCAGACTGCGAGCACTACTCCACCGGCCAGACCGAGTCCGCCCCAGATGAGTTGGTCAGTTCGCATCCGTGGGAGACCGCCGCGCCGCCCCGCTCGGGCGAGTCGCGCATCGCCAGAATCGGAGGCTCGCAGTACCCGCGGAACCAACAAGGCCAGGTACGTACTGACCGGCCCCACATCCTGCGACCCCGGCGTGCGGCTGCCACGGTGAAGTGCGACCCGCTCTGTCAGATTCGGAGCCGCGGTAGCGCGCAGCCGCGCAAGGAAGACGAGCAACCCGGACATTGCGGCCAGGCCCACCAGAGCGCCGAAGACAGGGGAATTCACGCGATCACCCGTTCCGGTACCGGCAATCGACCGAGCCTGCGCATCAAGCGATAGGCGACGAAGGAGACCAACGCCGAACCCGCGAGAATGAAGGTGCCAGTCCACGAAGTGAACGCGGCTACGGCCTCGGGTCGTGTGCATAGCAAGGCGAGAGTCAGCCACGGCGCCGCCACGGAGATGCGAGCAGCGTTGACCGTCCACGATTGACGGGCGGTGATCTCACCGCGGGTACGCAAGTCCTCACGCAAGAGAGCACTGAGCGTGCGAAGGACATGACCGAGATCGCTTCCCCCGACATCCCGCGCGATGCGCAACGACGCGCACACTCGATCGGCGACTGGATCTGCGAGTGCATCCTGCAGCGCTTCGAGTCCTAAAGAGAACGATCCTGTCGCCCGGTACTCCACATCGAATTCCTGAAAGGAGTAGCGCAAGGACGTAGGTCCCCGGCGACCCAGATCGCTTACCGCCTCGGGCAGTGCAAGTCCCGCACGCACTGCGGATGCAAGTTGGTCGACCGCATCGGGCCAGGACTCCTGACGGGCCTTTGCCTGCTGCCCGATCCGTCGACGCAGCAGAATGATTGGAACACATGCGGAACCCACGGCTGCCAGCACCGCCACCATCGGAACCGCCGTCACAATCAGCGCCAGTGATCCGACCAGCAGGGCCGATCCCGCGCATGCGCCGATCAATCCCGCTGGCGTGAGCCGCGGGATGGCAGCAGCCCTTATGAGTTCTTGCACGCGACTGTCGCGGCGCGGACGGGAACGAACGCGCTGGCCGTCAGTGCCGAAAGCCAACGCGATCAGCAGCAAACCGATTCCAGCGACGAGCCCGACGACGGCACCCATCAGGCGGCTACCGCTGTCGCACCGACCGATGCCTGCGCGCTGAGCAGGCCGGCGATGTCGTACCCGTGCCGACGGTAAGCTTCGATGCGGGCCGGAAAGCCTCGATCGCGCTGAAGCCCGTCCCCCCGATCGGTGAAGATCGCGGCGATCTCGACGGTTCCGGCTTCCACTCTCCCGGTCAGCGCGCTGATCTCGCGAACGCGACGTTTGCCATTCGTATCCGTTGCTGTGTGCACAACGAGATCCACGCTCGCGGCGACCGTGGGGATAACGAAATCGCTCGGAATGTTCTGTCCCGCGAGCAGAGGCAAAGTGCACAGTTTCGTCACAGCTTCGCGGGCGCTGTTCGCGTGCAACGTAGACATCGACGGCATTCCGGAGTTCATCGCAATGAGCAGGTCGAGGGACTCCGCCTGGCGAACCTCCCCGACGATTAAGCGGGTGGGACGCATCCGCAGTGCTTCGCGCACCAAACGGCGCAGTGGAATCTCACCGGTCCCCTCCAGACTTGCGTCCCTCGTTTGCATCGCTACCCAGTCGGGGTGATCGCAGCGAACCTCGAATACCTCCTCGCAACTGATAATTCGTTCGCGTGCGGGAACCGATCCCAGCATCGCGTTCAACAGGGTGGTTTTTCCTGCTTGGGTGGCACCCGCAACTATGACGTTGCATCCCGACACAACCGATGCTTCTAGAAATTCGGCTGCGTGATGGGTCAGCGTTCCAGTCATCACGAGGTCGTGCACGCTTCGAGGCTTGACGACGAACCGTCGAACATTGATCGCCCAGTGCTCGCGGGTGACGTCCGGGATAACCACGTGCAGTCGACTGCCATCGGGCAGGGTCGCATCGACGAACGGTTGCGATAGGTCCAAGCGACGACCGGACCAGCGCAGCATGCGTTCGACCACATCCCGCACTTGCCCTGCGGTCATGACAACCGGAGTCAATTCACTCAAGCCACCCCGGGCCACGAAGACCCTCCCGGGTTCATTCACCCAGATCTCCTCGACCGTGTCGTCGTCGAAGAACGGCTGCAATGGCCCGAAGCCACTGATGGCGTGCTGGACAGTCTGGCTAACTTGCGCGACATCAGCCGCCAGCGAGCGCTCAAAGGTGTCGCCAGTGGCATCCCCTGGACTCGCGGATCCGATCACCACTTCGGCGCTGATGCGATCTATGAGACCCTGGACCCGCTGTGCGTCCCTGAGGGGATCCAGTCGCAACGCGCGCACTTCGTCGCGAACGCGGACCTCCACGGTCTGACACCACTGCGCATGCATCGACGACCCCTTCCGTTGGTCGTCGTCGACGTTAGGTCGCCTACTGGCGCGCGGGATAGCCCCGATTTCGGGGTTGTGGATAACTCGATTCCGTTAGGAAGTCGCTGCGAAATTCGGCGCTATGAAGCGGTCCCAAGCCGCCTCGACGAACTCCGGGTGCTCCATCTGCGCAACATGCCCGCTATCGGGGAGGACCACCACGTGAGCATTCGGGAAGTGCTTAGTCGCGCGGTGCGCGGTGCGCGAATCGACGAGTGGATCCTTGCGGCCGTAGACCAAGAGGGTGGGTGCGTGGACACGTTCCGCGAGTTTCCACGGGCGGTTCGCGCTGACATCGAAGTAGGTCCGCATCAGCCCCCGCAGCGATTGCAGGAAGGCATCGTTCGCATAGGGGCGCGCATCGCGGGCGCGCACCTCCTCGACCGATTCGGCGAATCGGCGCTCGGGCATCCGACTCGGATCGGCGAAGCACCCGTCGATCGTGGCCTGCGCGCGTTGCTCGGGCGTGGTGGTCTCGACGAACTTCGGGATCAGTCGCTCGCCGACACCCGGCACCGAGATGACCGGAAGGTGGACGTTGCCCTTCGTCGCGTACTTCAAGTTCGGCATCGCCGGAGAGATGAGTGTCAGGCTGCGCACGAGTTCGGGTCTCCGCGCGGCGAGCTGCAGGGAGATGGCGCCCCCGAGCGAGTTGCCGAACAGGTGCACCGGACCGAGATCGTGCTCGACGATGAAATCCGCCGCCGCGCGGGCGTGACCCGCGGGAGACATATCCCCGTCACGCGGCGGAGGGGAGGCACCGAAGCCGTGCAGGTCCAACGCGTAGCAGTCGAGCTGGGCACGCATGCGGCCCATGAAATCGGTCCAGTTGAGTGCCGAGCCACCAAGGCCGTGCAGGAATAATCCGACGGGAGCCGCGTTGGTGAGCGCGGGTGCGTGCCGGTAGGCCAACGACCTCTCGCGCAGCAATGACTCGTGCCGCTCGAAGGGATGCGAGGGGGTCTCCAACGTCTGGCTCACGCCCGCAGATTACGCCTCCGGAACACGATCAGCCCCACGGCAGTCACGATGACCGTTGCGACGGCGAGTACGGCCAGTGAGCCAGGAAGGAATCCTTCCTTCATGGCGGCCGTGGCGTCGTACCACCGCCATGGCGTGAGTTCGCGCAACGGTTCCAACCATTCGATGGATTGACCCAGGCCGTCGATCAGGAATGTCCCGAAGGCGATACCGGCCGAAACCGCGATACCCAGCCCCTTTCGCCCAACGGAAGCAGATACGGACATGGCGAGCATCGAGAAGAAGAGCAAGAAGGCGAACATCTGCACTGTTACCGAGACCAGAGCATCGATGGGTACGTCCAGTCCCGTTGGTTCGGCCAACACGAGTGTCGGAACAAGGGAGACAATGCTCAGTACAGCGATTCCGAACACCACTCCCAGCACCTTCTGCAGGTACAACGAGGTTCGGCTGACCGGTCCCGACAACAACAGATCGAGGGTGTGGTCTTCCTCTTCGCCGGCGATCGCCGACGTTCCCCGCCCGATCCCGAACACCAAGATCACCGTGGGCAGGAAGAACAGATACAACTGACTTGCCAAGTACCCGACAGGTGATGTGAGGTCGTCGGGACCGATGAGGGGTCGCAGCGCCTCAGGTAGCTCCGACATCATCTGGTCCAAGGCAGGGTCGCCAGCGATGCTCGGGTAGAACGCATCGACCAAGACGACTAGGGCGACGATGCCCAGGCTCCACCACAACAGGGATCGCATTCGCAGTCGAAGGTCCGAGGCGAAGAACGCCCAACCGCCGGTCACGAGTCCGCCTGCCCGGTATAGAAGCCAAGGAAGACGTCGTCCAACTCACCGGCGGTGGATTCCAGCGACGTAACGTGGAATCTAGCGGCGGTCTTGATGATGGAGTCGACATCACCGGTGAACGTGACGTTGACGGTGACACCGTCGTCTTGTTGGTCGACGCTCTCGGCGATCACGCTGGAAATAAAGCCACGCGCCTGCTCGTCTGACGCGAAGCGAAGGCAGATCATCGACGCCGCCCGGGCGCGTAGATCGGTAATGCTCTCGAGTGCAACGAGGGCGCCATCTCGTAGCACCGCAACGCGATCGGCGAGTCCTTCGAGTTCGGACAGCACGTGGCTGGAGAGAAGTACGCCAGCGCCATCGGACACGGCTGTGCGCACCAACGACGCGAACTCGCGTTGCAAGAGCGGATCGAGTCCGGAGGTGGGTTCGTCGAGCAGAAGCAATCTCGACTCCGAGGCGAATGCCATGATCAGACCGACTTTCTGCCGGTTGCCCTTGGACAACTGACCCACCGGTCTCGACAAGTCAAGATCCAAACGCTGCGCGAGATCGACAACTCGATCCTGATTCAGCCCACCGCGGGCGGCTGTGTATCGACGAAGGACCGACCAACCGCTCAACCGACCGGGAAGCAGCAAGTCACCAGGCAAATATGCGATCTGTTCACGTGCACGCGGGTCGGTGGATGGCACTCCGAGGATGTGCACGCTTCCACTGGTCGGGTGAACGAGGTCCAGCGCAGCCCGCAAGAGCGTGGTTTTGCCCGCCCCATTAGGGCCAAGCAATCCGGTGACTTGACCGGCGGGCACATCCACGGTGATCCCCGAGACCCCGCGAGCCTTGCCGTAAGTGACGGTGAGGTTGTCGACGCTCATTGCCGCCCCGACAACGCTCATACTCGGAGCCTATTGCTGCCGGGGGGATAACCTGCAGGCATGACCAGTGCGATGGAGACAGCGCGCGGCACCCGACTGCCCCGCCAGCAACGTCGCGAACAGGTCATGAGTGTCGCTCGGCAAGTCTTCGTCGAACGCGGCTACCACTCAGCTGGCATGGATGAAATCGCCGAGGCAGCCGGGGTTTCCAAGCCCGTCCTCTATCAGCACTTCCCTAGCAAATTAGAGCTCTACCTAGCGCTCCTCGATGGCGGTATCGCCGAACTGCTGTCCTCGTCCGACACCGCACTTCGCAGCACCACCGACAACAAGGAGCGCGTGCAAGCCACCATGCGCGCCTATTTCTCATTCGTCGCGGATCGCAACAGCGCCTACCGATTGGTCTTCGAAAGCGACGTCATGAACGAATCTGCCGTACGCGAACGCGTAGATCGGGCGCATGAAGCGATCGCGGCGAAAATCGCCGATGTCATCTCGGCAGATACCGGGCTGCGACTCGAGCAAGCGATGCTGCTCGGCTCGGGCCTGCAGGGCTTGGCCCAGGTAGCGGCCACCCGTTGGCTGTACTCACCCGAACCGCGGATGCCCATAGACGAGGCGGCAGACCTGGTTTCGGCTCTGGCATGGCGAGGGATCCGCAGCTTCCCGCTTTCGCACCCGCCCGAATAGGCACCCATCACCAAGCACCGATGCGTGCAGCGCCGCCTCCCGTATCGCGTCTGCTGCCCCCAGGACGTAGTCTCAGATCACTAAGTGCGAAGTCGACGTGAGTCGTCATAGGGAAGGTGCGGCAGTGGAAATCAAGATCGGCATCAGCGATTCACCGCGGGAGATCGCTGTGGACAGCGAAGAAACCCACGAGTCGATCCACAAAGCCGTCGAGAAAGCGATCAACGACGGTGGCATGCTTTCGCTGACCGATGATCGTGGACGCACCATCCTCGTGCCGGCAACCAAGATCGCCTATGTGGAGATCGGCCCTTCAGCCAGCCGGAAGGTGGGCTTCGGCTCCTTGAGCTGAGCGCGTTCGACCGGGGGCGTCGCCTGTTTCGCTCTAGGCGGCGAGTCCGAGGTCTTGCATTCGTCGCGAGTGGTTCTCGGTGAGACGGGCGAGCATGCGACCGATCTCGGCCAAGTCCACACCCGGTCGATGCGTTCCGCCTACCAGCAGCATGCTGAGAGCATCCCGTTCGGCGGCTACCCGCTGAGCCTGGGATAGAGCCTCACCGACCAAACGTCGGCCCCACAGCGCCAGCCGACCGGCCACTTTGGGATCTGCGGCAATGGCCTCACGGACCCGATCCACCACGAACGCCGACTGACCGAGGTCCTCGCACGTTTCGAGCACGAGCTCCCGACTCGCTGGATCGACGTACGCCGAGATCTCCCGATAGAAGTCCATCGCTATTCCATCGCCCACATAGGCCTTGACCAGGCCCTCGAGCCAATCGGCCGGCTTGGTGTGCGCGTGGAACTCATCGATCGGTCTCCGGAACGGCTCCATAGCGGCATCGGGCTCGGCGCCGAGTTCCACGAGCCGTTGACGTAAGTCCAGGAAGTGGCGGTACTCGGCGGTGGCCATACCGGCCAGTGCTGCCTTGTCCGCGATCCGGGGAGCCATCGCAGCGTCGGCCGCGAGCCGTTCGAAGGCACCGAGTTCGCCGTAGGCGAGAACCCCGAAGAGGTCCACCAGTGCTGCCCGGTATTCCGGGTCGAGCAGCGCCTGATCGGAAGCCTCAAAAGGTGTGGATCCATCGATCATGATGGCCTCAGGGTACAGTTGTGGCGTTGCGGGACATCGGTTTCCGCCGTCGATCTCGGATCGACCCATATCGGGTGGGCCACGGGCGCACCCTCAACACTGGAGTTCCACTGAGTAACGCAAGCCAGACCACAACCCAAGACCTCGAGCAGCCACCAGCCCAGCCGCCCACCTTCGCAGAGCTCGGTGTGATCGCACCTGTCGTCGACGCACTCGCCGCACACGGCATA
Organism: Actinomycetes bacterium; assembly: GCA_965662415.1. Lineage (GTDB taxonomy): Bacteria > Actinomycetota > Actinomycetes > S36-B12 > S36-B12 > S36-B12. The sequence goes on from CBFIHB010000006.1 coordinate 14,362, forward strand.
ACCACTGCCTTCCCGATTCAGGAAATGTGCCTGGGCATGGCGCTGGAGGGTCGCGATGTAATCGGACAGGCCAAGACCGGCACGGGCAAGACACTCGGATTCGGCCTGCCGTTGATCCAACGAATCGCCGCGCCCGGCTCACCGGAGTACGCACAGCTGCCCCCGGCCGCTCAGAACCGACCGCAAGGGCTCATCGTTTGTCCCACGCGAGAACTCGCATCGCAGGTCGCCACCGATATCCAGCGTGCCGGCGCGAACCTGGGTATCCGGGTCCTCCCCGTTTACGGCGGACGTGCCTACGAACCGCAGATCGATGCACTCAAGGCCGGGGTCGACGTGATCGTCGGCACGCCCGGCCGAATCATCGACCTCGCCGAACGCGGCGAACTCGACCTGACGCAGGTGCGCGAGTTGGTGCTCGACGAAGCTGACGAGATGCTCGACATGGGTTTCCTTCCAGATGTCGAGCGGATTGTCGCCATGGTTCCTAGCAATCGGCAGACCATGCTCTTCTCGGCAACGATGCCCGGTCAGATAGTCGCCCTCGCGCGCCGCTACATGAACCAGCCGACTCACATCCGAGCTGCCGACCCCGGCGATGAGACGGCCACCGTAGACGCGATCGAGCAGCATGTTTGGCGCGCGCACCCCATGGACAAAATCGAATTGCTCGCACGAGTTATGCAAGCGGACGGGCGTGGATTGTCAATGATCTTCACGCGCACGAAGCGCAAGGCGCAGAAGATCACCGACGAACTCACCGAACGCGGTTTCGCTGTGGGCTCGGTGCATGGTGATCTCGGACAAGGTGCACGCGAGCAGGCCCTGCGGGCCTTCCGCTCCGGCAAGGTCGATGTCTTGGTGGCCACGGATGTGGCAGCGCGAGGTATCGATGTCGATGGCGTCACACATGTCATCAACTACGAATGTCCCGACGACGAGAAGACCTACCTGCACCGCATCGGACGCACCGGTCGTGCTGGTGCCTCCGGAGTGGCCGTCACCCTGGTCGACTGGGAAGACATTGCTCGCTGGCAGATGATCGACCGCGCACTGAAGCTTCCCTTCAAGGATCCGATCGAGACCTACTCCACCAGCCCGCACGTGTACACCGGCTTGGGCATTCCCGAGGGAGTGACCGGACGTCTGCCGAAAGACAAGCGGACTCGCGCTGGGCTTTCCGCAGAGCAGGTCGAAGATATCGGCGAGACCGGAAAGCGGCAGCGGTCATCGGATTCCGGGCGCAAGGACGGACATCGCGGTGGCAGCAATGATCGACGCGGGTCGGACAAGCAACGCTCGGACAATTCCAGCGGACCGCGCAAGGATCGCGGCCAAGGCGAGAAGCGCGCCGACGGTCAATCTCCTCGCCGCCGGAGGCGCCGCACCCGGGGCGGTCAGGAAACCAAAGCCTGAGCAACCTTGCGATAGGCAACGGCCCCGGCGGAGCGCGGGGCGGTAGCCAAAATCGTGCGGCCGACTGCCGGTGCTTCGGCGAACCGGATGCTTCGCGGGATCGCCTCGAAAACCGGCACGTTGTAGCGAGGGCCTAGATCATCGAGGACTGCGCGTGCATGCGTGGTTCGGCCGTCAAACAAGGTAGGAACAATCCCGGCCACCCGGAGACCGGGGTTAGCCCAACGCTGGACTTCTTCGATCGCCTCCATCAACTGGCCTAAACCTCGATGGGAAAGCGTCTCGCATTTCAGCGGCACGAGTACTTCATTTGCCGCCACCAGGGCGTTGATCGTCATCAAGCCCAGCGACGGTGAGCAGTCGATCAGGATGTAGTCGTAGTCGGGGACGAGAGGGGCTAGAGCGTCCGCCAGCAACCGTTCACGTCCGAAACGGCCGGCGAATGCGTGATCCGCGCTGGCTAGATCGATAGTGGCCGGAAGTAGGTCGATGCCGTCGTCGGTGCTCATGACCGGAGCCGGTCCTTCCCCCGCCAGGTAGGACTTCGGTAGTTCCGTCGGGAGATCCTCCGGATCGACGCCCAGTGAGAACGTGGCGCAGGCCTGAGCGTCAAGGTCCACGAGCAATACCCGCAGACCAGACTCGACCAGCGCCGCTGCAATAGTGGTTGCGGTGGTCGTCTTGGCGACTCCGCCCTTTTGGTTCGCGACCGCGACCACCGTGCCCATGCCCGTATTCTGGCCGGGAGCCCTGATTTTGGTTGCGGCCGGTTGGAGAAGGCGGATGTCACTCACCTACAGCTGGGAGTTGCCTGCCGATTCCACAGCCCCCGGGCAAGGGCGCTGGCACGTGCGCGAGTTGCTGACCGACAGAATCGAGGTGGCCGACGCCGAGTTAGTCGTGACCGAACTCATCACCAATGCTTGGCGCTACGGCCGCGGACCGATCACCTTGCGCGCAGAGATACTCGAGGACGGGATTCGGATCGAAGTGTGCAGCGAGTCTTCCGATGACCCGAAGATGCGAGCACATGGGCCGGCATCCGGTGGCCGGGGACTACTCCTGGTAGAGGAACTGAGCCGCGAGTGGGGATACGAGCGGGCAGGTGGGCACCTGTGCGTGTGGGCGAAGGTACCGGCCGATTAGGCCTCGTCCTCACCTAACCCCGCCCAGGGTTCCTTCCGTTGGGCAGTGGCCTGGCCTACCGCACACAGGTCCCAAAAGTCACAGAACCCGCACAGCGGTCCCGGTGTGGCGGGGAACAGCTCGTCGATGACCTCCGGACTGCCGTCCGCCGCCTCCCATGTGTCCTGAGCCAGGGAGATATCAGCGGCAATCTGACCTATGCGACGTTCGTGCCGCAGGAGCGATTCGGGGGAATGACGCCACGAGATTCGCTCGCCACTGGGAACGTGATGCAAGGACACATCGAATGCCGGACGTCCAAGGCAGCGCTGCACCATCAAGGCATACATCGCCAGCGCCGCTGAGCCGCGGACCTCATCGGCACTGGGCGCGTGCCTTCCGGTCTTGTAATCGACTACCGCAACTTCATGATCGGATTCATCAAGTCGATCGATGCGGCCTTCCATGATGAAGGTCTCCGTCTTGAACGCAAGGCTCCGCTCGGTGCTCATCGGCTCGAAATGTGGATCGATGCCATCGAGGTACTCACGAATGATTACTGCAGCGCGCGCCCTCCACCGTGCTGCTTGCTCGGCATCTTTGAAGCCGGCATCGTTCCACCCACGATCGACGAGCCCGGGGATCGCATCGGAATCGCGATCCTCGGCAGGTAAGTCGAACCACGAACGCAATGCTGCGTGAACAGCGTTGCCGTAGGAAAGGTGTGCCCAGGCGTTTCCCGTGCGTTCCCTAGCAACATAGGAGAGGTAGAACTTTCGGCGACACCCCTGCCAGGAACCGACCTTGGTGGGTGAGAGTTTCAGCCACATCCGATCAGCGTAGGTCGCCTACCTGACACTCCCGGGAATCAGATCCCAATCCCGAAGCGCTTCGAGCAGGCCCTCGCTCGTGGGCAACTCGATTACTTCAGTCAGCGCGAAGAAGCCAGCGTCGGAAGCGTCATCGTCGGCCACCGGCGTCGCACTGACGGTGAGCGCACACAGGAAATCGCGGATCACATACGTGTCCCCGGACGGAGCATCGCGCTGGATGGTCCCAACCTCGCGGACGACCTTCACATCGAGCCCGGTTTCCTCACGAACTTCCCGTACTACCCCATCTTCGGACGTTTCACCGGATTCGAGGCGCCCCCCGGGAAGGGACCATTTCCCTTGAGCCGGTGGATTGGCCCGCTTCACGAGCAGCAATCGTTCCTGCTCATCGAAAACAATGGCCCCGATACAGGGAATGTGTGCCATCAGGTTCGGATCTTGTAGTCCTCGAGTAGCCGACGCGCGACGATCATCTTCTGGATGTCCGCGGTGCCCTCACCGATCATCAGCATTGGCGCTTCCCTGTACAGGCGCTCGATCTCGTACTCCTTGGAGTAGCCGTAGCCGCCGTGGATCCGGAACGAATCCTCGACAACCTCCTTGCAGTACTCACTCGCGAGGTACTTGGCCATGCCGGCTTCGAGATCGTTTCGCTGCCCGTTGTCCTTGGTCCGCGCAGCCATCACCATCATTTGATGGGCAGCCTCCACCTTGGTGGCCATGTCCGCGAGTCGGAAAGCGACCGCCTGGTGCTCGCTGATTTGCTTACCGAAGGTCACGCGCTGCTGGGCGTACTCGATGCCGAGTTCGAACGCTCTCAACGCGAGTCCGCACGCGCGCGCAGCGACGTTCACCCGACCGACTTCCACCCCGTCCATCATCTGGTAGAAGCCCTTGCCGGGTTCACCACCGAGGATCGCGCTCGCGGGCAGCCGCAGACCATCCATCACCAATTCGGTGGTGTCCACTCCTTTGTAGCCCATCTTCTCGATCTTGCCTGGGATCGTCAGGCCTGGCCGGACCTCTCCAAATCCCTCGGGCTTATCGAGGAGGAACGTGGACATCCGCTTGTAGACACTGCTGTCTTCGGAGCCCGCGTTGTCGGTGCGCACGAGCACTGCCACGAGATTGGACGATCCACCATTGGTGAGCCACATCTTTTGGCCGGTGAGCAGGTAGTCGTCACCGTCAGGGACTGCCTTGCTCGTGATCGCCGAGACATCGGAGCCGCAGCCGGGCTCACTCATGCTGAATGCGCCGCGGATCTCACCCTCGGCCATCTTCGGCAGGTAGTGCTGCTTTTGCTCTTCGGTCCCGTGATGCAAGACCATGTGGGAGACGATGAAGTGCGTGTTGATCACGCCGCTGACGCTCATCCACCCGCGGGCGATCTCTTCCACTACGAGCGCGTAGGTCAGCAGTGATTGCCCCAGCCCGCCGTACTCCTCCGGGATCATCAGGCCGAAGACTCCGAGTTCCTTCAGACCGTCGACTATGTCCTTCGGGTACTCGTCGTTGTGCTCGAGATCGCTGGCGACAGGGAGGATCTCCGCGTCGACGAAATCTCGGACCGCGTCCAGGATGTCTTTCTGATCGCTGGTCAAGCCGTCGGTCTGCAGAAGTCGTCCCATGCCAGTTCCCCTCGGTTGCGACGGCAACGTTCGTTGCTTCTCACCCGCGATGCTAACGCCCAACATGGAAGGGCGCGCGCCCTGTTGCGCTCCCTGATCGACTGCTCAGCCGGGGATCGGACGCCACAGGCCGGCGCCGGGATTGACCAGACCTACCGCGGCCGCAAACGGCAGCGCAAGCGCCGGCAGCCCGATGAGAACACCCGCACCCAGCGCCTGGGCCACGAGCACCTGGACGGTCGCCAGTGGCACCCATACCGCGGTGAGCAGGGTGATGCGGTGACCCACATCGGCCTGATCGGTGGCGATGCGGCGGGTGACGATTACCGCTGCCGTAGTCGCCAGCGAACCCATGACCAAGGCCGCGGCCCAGGTGGGGAGCACGTCAGCGACGCCGGCTCCTGCGATCACCACGAGGCACAGTCCGACCAGGGACCATGCCGCAGGTCCCACCGGACGAAGGCAAACCCGACGCAACGGGGCACGCGGCTCGGGCTCGCTCATCGGCAACGGCTCGGGGATCGATCCGGCCAGCAAGGCGTCTCGAGCCTGCGCGAGACGTCGGAAGTGCTCAGGACTACCTCCTGCGTCGGGATGCGCCAATCTCGCCCAGATCCGCCAGGCACGACGCACCTCGCTCGGATCGGCGTCCGTGGGAACACCGAGGACATTCGCTGCCTGCTCACGCGTCATGGTCCGACCTTGCAAATCCACTAGCCCGCATCGGGCGGAGTGAAGGCCTGCGTTCGCTGCATCCCGGCGGCGCGACCCTTCCCCGCAATCACCACCGCCATCTTGCGAGATGCCTCATCGATCATCTCGTCCCCGAGCATGACCGCACCGCGCGCACCGCCAGCGGCCGAGGTATGCCAGTCGTAGGCATCGAGGATTAGTTCGGCGTGGTCGTAGTCCTCTTGTCGTGGAGAGAACACCTCGTTGGCTGCTGCGATCTGATCGGGATGCAGGACCCACTTGCCGTCGAATCCAAGCGCCGCACTGCGGTCGGCAACACGGCGATACCCATCGACATCCTTGATCTGCAGGTACGGACCATCAATGGCCTGCTTGTCGTAGGCCCGAGCCGCCATCAGGATCCGCATCAGGATGTAGTGATACGCATCGCCGACGTCGTAACCCGGAGGCTGCTCTCCGACCACCAGGGATTTCATGTTGATGCTGGCCATGAAGTCCGCAGGCCCGAAAATAATCGTCTCTACCCGTGGACTCGCTGCCGCGATCTGATCAACATTCGTCAAGCCCATTGCGTTCTCGATCTGGGCCTCGATGCCGATCCGCCCCACGTCCAGACCCTCAGTCTTCTCGATCTGCGTTAGGAGCATGTCCAATGCGTGGATCTGATCAGCGTTTTGAACCTTCGGCAACATGATGCAATCGAGGTTCGCCCCGGCGCCGGAGACCACTTCGATGACGTCGGCGTAGGTCCATTGCGTCGTCCAATCATTCACTCGGACCGCACGCACCTTGCCGTCGTATCCACCTTCATTCAACGCAGCCACGATGTTCTTTCGGGCCTCGGCCTTCGCAAGCGGGGCCACCGAGTCCTCTAGATCCATGAAGACCTGATCTGCCGCCAGACCCTTGGCCTTGTCCAGCATCTTCGGGCTCGAGCCGGGAACCGCCAGGTTGGATCGCCTGATTCGGGCGTGTGTGCTGTTTGCCGCGTTCGTCATGCTCGGTTAACCCCTTCCCGTACGGAACGCAGCGAGCCTAACCGCGCAGCCGGACGCCGGCTCCACGTTGCCCTACATTCGGCGGGTGAACCCGACCACGCGCGCGATTACGCGCGCCCGCGTCGCGGTCTCCGCGCTGTTCTTTGCGAACGCACTCACGCTTTCGGCGTGGCTGCCACGGCTCGCGGAGTTACAGGCCGATCTGACCATGACGGACTTCGAGGTCGGTGCCGCGCTTGCCGCGGGGGCAGTAGGCGGAGTGCTCGCCGGTATTTCGGCAGGTCCGTTGATCAATCGATACGGGAGCAACACCGTGGCCGTCGTCGCGCTCGTGGCCCTGTTGCCGGTGTTACCGCTCATCGGGTTGGCTCCAGGGGCCTGGATCTTCGGCATCGTGCTGTTGACCGTGGGTGCGCTCGACGCAGTCATGGACGCTGCGATGAACTCGCACGCAATGCGCGTACAGCACGACATGCATCAGGCGGGGAGTCGTCGTTCGATACTCAATACCTTCCACGGCTTCTGGTCGCTGGGGACCGTCGCCGGCGGATTGATCGGAGTGGGGACAGCAGCGATCGGGTTGCCCATCGCATGGAGCATGGCCGGTGTCTCGGTCCTATGCGGAGCGCTGGTGCTCGCGACTCGACATTGGTTGCTGCCGGGGCATGACCCGGACAGCTTCTTGGCATCGGACGAGGATCCCAGTCGCCAAACGGCACCAGATCCTGGATCCCTCACCGCCCCCGGCCCAGCGAGCGCTGTCGAGCGCGCCGCCGCGACGAGAGTTATGCGCCAACCGGCTATCTGGGGTCTAGGTGCCTTCATCATCCTCGCCGTGATGATCGAGGACATCCCGGCGAGGTGGAGTTCGATCTACCTCACAGACATTGGTGTCGCTGCTGCCTATGTCGGCTGGGGTTTCGTCGCCTTCACCGCGGCGATGTCAGCCGGGCGGTTCCTTGGTGATCGAATCGTCGACTTCCTTGGCGAGCGGAGGTGGACACGCATCGCCATGGCGGCAAGTTCGATCGCACTCACCGCTGCCTTGGTGGCTCAGTCCCTGTGGTTATTCCTGATCGGCTGCGCGGTCACGGGCTTCGGTGTGGCCACATTGTTTCCGGCCGCGATGCGCGCCGCCGCGCACCTGCCCGGAATTCGACCCGCGACAGGCGTGGCGACCGTCAGTTGGCTATCGCGTGCGGGCTTCGTCGTTGCTCCACTCGCGGTTGGCGCGATCGCCGAGGGCGCTGGGGTCGGCTGGGGTATCGGCGTGACGGTCGTCGCGGCCTTGGCGTTGATCCCGTTGGCGTCGATGCTCAGATCGGTGAAGTCTCGGTAACAGTCGCGGGTCCGGGACGCTTGTCGGCCGCGCGGATGACGATCGCCAATCCGATCAGGATCAATGCCGCAGCGGGCAAGAGAGCCAGCGGCGGTACCTGGCCGAGCCAGATGGCAGCAACAATGGTCGCGCCCGGCATCTCGAACAAGATCGCAAGAGAAACCACCGTTGCCGACGTGTTGGACAACACCTTGTTCATCATCGAATGTCCCAGAAGCTGAGCCCCGAGAGTGATCGCGATGATCAACAGCCACGCTTGAGCATCGAACCCGATCAACGCGTCTTGGAATATGAAGACCAGCGGCAGGATCGTCACCGCGGAGGCCGCGTACAGCACGAAAGTCATCGTGGAGTTCTCGACGCTTTGCCGAACACGCTCAGCGACCGAGACGTAGGCCGCCGCGAAGACAGCGCCTATCAGGGCGAGCGCATCGCCGATCAGGTGGCGTGGATCCACGGATAGATCCACTCCGGTCAACAGCACAACACCACTGAACGCCACCGCGATACCGATCCACACACGACGCCCGATGCGTACACCGAGAGCTCGGGCGATGAAGGCTGCCCAGATCGGTTGCGTTGCAACGAGCGCCGTCGAGGCCGCGATCGTGGTCAATGTCAGTGACGGAATCCACGTCGCGAAGTGCAGACCGAGGAAGACCCCGGCCAGCAGGGTCAACCGCATTTCCCGGCGCGTGAGAGCGAAAAGCCCAGACCGTTGGCGCGCAGCAACCCACAGCCCGGTCAGTCCGCTGCCGATCAGACATCGCCAGAAGGCAATCGCCAGCGCCGGAGCCGCTGTGGCGGCGATCATCGGCCCACTTAGGGAGATGAATACGACGGCCACTCCCAACCGCGCAAGATCGACGTTGGGCGGGCGCGTGAGGCCGGAGGCGCGTTGCCCTTCCTGCCCATCCATCCCACTCACTGCGCTCACCAGGTTCGCACCGCTCCTTCGTGGTCGGCCTTTCGTGGTCGGCCTTTTGTGGTCGGCCCTTCGCTATCAGCCCTGCCTTCGATGCGCGACGGTAGCCTTCCGGGCGTGACTATGACCACATCCCGTGTCTTCTTGGCCCGGTTGGCGGGCCTTGGGGTGTTCGACACCCAAGGAGACCAGGTCGGCAAAGTCCGAGATGCCGTCGTCGTCCTTCGCATCGGGGACAACCCACCGCGCCTCACCGGGCTGGTCGTGGAAGTGCCGCCGCGTCGACGCATTTTCGTTCCGATGACGAAGGTAACCGCCATCGATGCCGGACAGGTGGTGGTGACTGGGACCGTCAACTTGCGCAGGTTCGAGCAGCGTCGCAACGAGTCCCTGGCTACGGCCGAGCTGCTCGATCGCTCGATCACCTCGCGCAGTTCCGGCGAGCACGTGCGTGTCGTCGATATCGGGGTCATGCAGACCAAGAGCCGCGAGTGGCTGGTCGACTCCCTATTCGTCAAGCGCGGAGCAACCGGTCTGCGGCGGCGCAGCGAGCGATTCATGGTCGACTGGTCGGATGTCTCCGGGCTATCGCTTCCCGAAACCGCCCAACCGGCTGAGCAGTTGCTCGCTTCTATCGACACGTTGCGTCCCGCCGACGTTGCTTCGCTGCTGCACAACCTGGTGCCAAAGCGTCGCTTGGAAGTTGCGCGCGAACTCGACGACGAACGTCTCGCAGATGTCCTCGAGGAACTGATCGATGAAGACCGGGTAGAGATCATGCAAGCGCTCGATCGAGAGCGCGCCGCTGATGTCTTGGAGGAGATGGACCCAGGTGACGCCGCGGACTTGATCTCGGAGTTACCGCCCGACCAGGCCGAGTACCTGCTCGAGGAGATGGAGCCGGAGGAAGCGGAGGACATTCGACGCCTGCTGGCATACGACGATTTCTCCGCCGGCGGCATGATGACCAGCGAACCAGTGGTTCTTCCGCCCGACGCCGCGGTTGCCGAAGCCCTTGCAAGTATCCGCAACCCTGACCTGCCTCCAGCGCTCGCGGCCCAGGTATTCATCTGCCGCCCACCTTCGGAGACCCCCACGGGCAAGTACCTGGGGACTTGTCACTTCCAGCGGTTGCTGCGCGAGCCACCATCGACCCTCGTCTCGTCGCTCGTCGACACCAGCATCGATCCGGTCCGTCCCGACACCCCGCTCGGCGAGGTGACGCGTAATTTCGCCGCCTACAACCTGGTCGCACTTCCGGTCGTGGACGAGGACGATCGCCTACTCGGAGCGGTCACCATCGATGACGTCGTCGACCACATGCTGCCGCCGGGCTGGCGTGAGGACGTGAGTAATGGCTAGCGGGCGGCGGCGGACTTCCGGCACCCGCCTCGACCAACCCATCGAGACCACGCGCGGTATCCGGCCCGCATACGACTCCGAGCGGTTCGGGCGCCTGTCGGAAAGAGCCGCCCGGTACATCGGTTCATGGGCGTTCATCGCGTGGATGACCGTCGTCATCATCATGTGGGTCTCATTCAACGTCTTCGCCCCGGACGGAATCCGCCCGGACGCATACCCGTTCATCTTCTTGACGCTGTTGCTCTCCCTGCAGGCCTCCTACGCCGCGCCGTTGATCCTGCTGGCACAAAATCGGCAGACCGACCGAGACCGAGTCCAATATCAAGAGGATCGGCAGCGCAACGAACGGATGCTCGCTGACAGTGACTACCTCGCACGCGAGGTTGCTTCCTTGCGATCATCCCTCGGAGACATGGCCACCCGTGATTTCGTGCGAAGCGAACTTCGCGAAACTTTGGACCAAGTGCTAGACCGGCTCCAGGGCATCGAGGATCGCCTCGGCGAACAACCCGACCCGAAGCACGGCCTCGATGCGGTCAAGCCGCAGTCGGGCGGGGATTCGCTCGAGCCTTGATGTCCGTCTAGCATCGGCGGATGCCCGACCAGCCGAACGAGTCCTCAATCCGTGAAGCCCTCGCCACTGTCAATGATCCGGAGATCAATCGACCGATCACCGAGATAGGCATGCTCAAGAGCGTCGACATCCGAAAAGGCGGGGTGGTCGAGGTCGGGGTCTATTTGACCGTCGAAGGCTGCCCCATGCGCGGCACGATCACCGATCGGGTGATCGACGCGGTCATGAAGGTGCCGGACGTCAAGAGAGTCGACGTTCACCTCGATGTCATGAGCGACGAACAGCGCGCGGAACTGAAGAAAACCCTGCGCGGACACGATCAACGGGAGATCCCCTTCACCCAAGCCGGGTCCACCACGAAGATCTTCGCCATCGCTTCAGGTAAGGGTGGGGTTGGAAAGTCATCCGTTACCGCCAACCTCGCGGTGTCGCTGGCCAGCCGCGGAATCACGGTCGGATTGCTCGACGCCGATGTCTACGGCCATTCGATCCCTCGGATTCTCGGCGCCACGAATCCCCCGACCATGGTCGAGGGAATGCTGATGCCTCCACAGGCCCACGGCGTCCGCGTTATCTCGATGCTGCCCTTCAAGCCCGGCGGCGTCGAGACACCCGTCGCCTTCCGCGGACCGATGCTGCACCGTGCGCTCGAGCAGTTCTTGTCGGATGTGTGGTGGGGCGATCTCGATGTGCTGCTGCTCGATCTCCCACCAGGGACCGGTGATATCGCCATCTCAACCGCGCAGTTGCTGCCCCACGCCGAACTCGTGGTGGTCACTACCCCGCAACTCGGATCCTCCGATGTGGCCGTGCGCGCCGGAACCCTCGCCGAGCAGACCCACCAGAAGGTGCTCGGCGTGGTCGAGAACATGAGTTCATTCCCCTGCCCGCATTGTGGAGAACCGTTGGACCTCTTCGGCGTGGGCGGAGGTGATCTGGTCGCCGAGCAATTGACTTCGGCCCTGGGTACCGACGTCCCCGTCCTTGGCCGTATCCCATTTGATCCACGCCTTCGCGAGGGTGGAGACAAGGGCGAACCCTTGGTGTTGGCTCAGCCGGACGCGCCGGCGAGCATGGCGCTTGCCACCATCGCTGATTCGCTTGCCAGCAAACCGCGCGGCCTGGCCGGGATGCAGTTGGGTATCTCGCCTTCCGGCCGCGGCTGATGCGCCGCCGAGGCAGTCGCTAGCTCAGATCGGGGTCGAAGGACTGTGCCGGCTTCGTCGGCTTGAGTGGATCGGTGTCACCCGAAGGAGACGATGATCCGTTGAGATCTGGAGTCTCGTCGTCGTCGAACAGCCCCGACGCGAGTCGCTTCGGGTGCAGATCACGGAACTCTCGCAAACCGTCCATGGCACCGGAGAAGTCCACGCCTGCCGACTCAGACAGTTCCTGGCGGGCGGACGTAGCCATCTGGCGTATCTGTCGAATCCAGCGTCCGGCATCGGCAGCTGCCCTGGGCAGTCTGTCGGGGCCGAAGATGAGCAGGCCCACCACTGCGAGCAGCAGCAGTTCCCCGATACCGATATCGAACATGTCAGCCGATGTCCTCCGACGCCCCTAGGACCAAATCGACCGTCCGCGTCTGACCGCCACGTTCGAATTCCAGGCGGACGGTGTCGCCGGGTGCGTAACTGCGGATTGCGACAACCAACTCGGTGGAGTCCGTGGTCTCCCGGCCTTGTAGTGCAGTGATGACGTCTCCACTGCGCAGTCCGGCTGAATCCGCAGGACCCCCGGGTGTGACCTCGCTGACTCGCGAGCCGCCATCCGTGTAGGTCGTATCCAAGGTGACGCCGATAACGGGCGTCGAGGAATCCCCAGTCTGGATGATCTCCTCGGCGATCCGGCGCGCGGAGTTGACCGGTATCGCGAAGCCCAAGCCGATCGAGCCCGCCTCGCCGGAGAAGCCGGGTGCGAGGGTGGCGATCGCGGAATTGATCCCAATCACCTGGCCGATGCTGTTCAGGAGCGGTCCCCCGGAGTTACCGGGGTTGATGGCCGCGTCGGTTTGGATCGCATTGATGTACGCGAGTTCCCCCGAACCACCGGCGGTTACGGGACGGTCCTTCGAGGAGATGATTCCGGAGGTCACGGTGCCCTCGAGGCCGAGAGGCGCGCCAATGGCAACGGCGAGGTCACCAACGTCCACCTGATCGGAATCCCCGAGTTTGGCCACCGGCAATTCCTGCGCGTCCACCTTCAAGACCGCGAGATCGTAGGAAGAATTGCGCCCCACGATTTCAGCCTCGGTACTCGATCCGTCCTCGAAGAAGACCGTGAGCGACCCACCGTCTGCGGCAGGGGCTGCAACGTGATTGTTGGTCATGATGTAACCATCGGAACGGATCACGAAACCTGAGCCACTTCCCTGCTCTCCGCCGTTCTCGATCGCAATGGACACGACCGTCGGCAGCACATTGCCCACCATCTCGGTGATCGACTTGGGAATCTCGTCGTCAGGGATGGGATCGACCGCAACGGATGATGGCTCCGGCGCCGGCGCGGACGAGATGACCGCCTGATCGGAATCCACTGCGCTTCCGATCACGTAGCCGGCCAAGCCGGCGAAGGTACCGACGATCAGCGAGACCACCGTGGCGATAGCGATGACGCCCAGGACACCGACCCCTCGCCGTTGCGCATGGACCGGTGGGCGGGCACCGGCGCCGGGGGGCTGTTGTCCGTAGCCAGCGAAGTTGGGGTAGCCGGCCGGTGGACGGGGGCCCTGCGGGACCTGGGGCGTCGGCGGGGTCGGGGTCGGGGGCGTTGGCGGGCCTTGCGGACCTTGCGGACCCTGCTGGCCTTGCGGCGAATTGCTCCCAGGAGGCGGCCAGTCGTTGCTCATCGGCCCTGCCGCCTTCCTAAGGGGATCCAACCGTGCACCCCTAAGGCTAGGCTGCGATCGGCCGGCGGTCATATCGGCGGTCCGCACGCAGGCCGAAACCCCTGCCTGTTTGCCCGGGAGGTGCGCTATTTCCTCGAAGATCCCCGCCATGGTCGAGTACGCCGATACCTGGCTGCCCGAACACGAAGCTATCCGCGAGGCCAGGGACCGGGCTCGCGATTACGGAGTCGAGTCGCTGTCTCCTTCGGCGACGTCGCTCCTGACTTTCCTAGCGTCGACGGCCGCCGCCCAGGCCGTCGTCGAGATCGGGACGGGCACCGGGGTTTCGGGCGCCGCGCTGCTGGCCGGCATGACTCCCGGAGGAACGCTCACGACCATCGACGTGGAAGCCGAGTACCAGCGCTACGCCCGGGAGGCGTTCGCGGACCTGGGTCTGGAGCCCTCACGAGCACGATTCATCGCCGGTCGTGCGCTCGATGTGTTGCCCCGAATGTCCGACGGTGCCTACGACATGGTGGTCGTCGATGCCGATCGAGGTGAATACCCGGCGATATTGGCTCAGGCTCGCCGACTATTGCGAATCGGCGGACTCGTGGTCTTCGTGGGCGTAGGAACCGACGCCATGATCGCCGATCCGGCCAGGCGAGACGCCGAAGCCTCGGCGGTGAAGGACACTGCCGAGGCTTTGCGTAGCGAGGACACCTGGGTGCCGGCGCTGTTGATCGAGGGTTCCGGACTGCTCGTCGGGTGCCTGACCCGACGCGACTAGCTGGTTGGTCTGCGGCTTCCTAAGCGAGGGCTCCGGTCAAGGCTTCACCGAGGTTCTTGACTTCCTCGGCGTTCAGCTCGACGACGAGCCGACCCCCGCCTTCGAGGGGCACCCGCATCACATAGCCCCGACCCTCCTTGGTCACCTCGAGCGGGCCATCGCCCGTTCGCGGCTTCATCGCGGCCATTTCGGTCCCCTTCCATCCATCTTCTCGGAGCGCCTGGCAAGAACCCCGGGAAAGCCCAGCCAACGCTTGTGCGCGGGCTTGTGGATAACCATTATCCCGGGTCGTCGAGGGTTTAGCGCGGCAGGGTGCCGGTCTCGACCAATCGGGCGAAGGAACGCAGCGAACGCTTGACTCCGGCCACGAATGCCGGTTTCACCAATGGCCAGCCGATTCGACCGAGCATCCCAAGTGGAAGATCGAGATCTTCACTCCACACGAAACGAGACCGACCGTCCGGCAGGGCAAGGACTTCCATGGTTCCCGGACCACGAACGAACGCGCCGGTGTGCAGGACATCGACCCGGTAGGGCGGATCCCAGCGTGTGATGGTCATGGTGTCCCAGAATCCGGCGGGCCCCAGTCCGGTCCAGGCGGCCAACCGCGAATCCACGCTTCGTCCATCGCCCGCGCGAACCTCGACCCGCGTTCCGAGCATCCACTCGCCTTGGTTCGCCCATTGGGTGAAGGCGTCAAAGACCGCTTCGACGGGTGCTGCGATCACCACATCCAAGGAAAGGTGCACGAACTCTCGGTTCGGACTGGTCATCGTTTCGACTTCCCCTTGAGTTCATCGATTTGGGATTGCAGATCGGCGATGGTGGCATCGACCTCATCCATGCGGTAGCCGCGCAATACGACATCGAACGCCGGGTCTCCATCGCGTTGGTCTGGACGAAAGTCGTTCTCGGCATCGGGTAGCGAGGGATCGAGTCGACCGACGGCGAACCAGAACGCAGCCGCAATGACGACCACTCCGATTGCGATGAACACCAAGGTCATACCCCATTCCATCACGGACTGGTGAGGACCGCTTCGAGCGTGGTCAGCACCTGGGCAGGATCAACGACCCAGTGCACGCGCTCGAGGCTGGCCGCCGAGACGAATCCGCGCTCTACCCACACGTTTACCTGCTGACGGAGTAGGGAGTAGTCACCCCAAGGATCGAGGACGACAACCGGCTTATCGTGCATTGCCAGGGAGCGCGAGGTCCAAGCCTCCATCAACTCCTCGAGCGTGCCGATGCCGCCGGGCAGCGCGACGAACGCATCGGATCGTTCATCCATCACACCCTTTCGCTGACGCATGTCGTGCGTAACGACGAGTTCGTCGGCGCCAAGGTCGGCTACTTCGAGGTCCAAAAGCGCTTGCGGGATCACTCCGACCGTGTGTCCGCCACTCGCTCGGACCGAACGCGCAAGTTCCCCCATCATCGACACCGATCCCCCGCCGGAAACAAGCGTCCAACCACGTGGGCCGAAGTGGCTTCCAAAGTCGCGTGCGAGTTCGAGGTAGCGAGGATCGATGGAATCACTCGACGAACAAAAGACGCACACGCTGTGGGTCATCGAGCACCGAGCCAGGCACTCAGTGCGCCGTGAACGCCACGGATTTCGTCTATTCGCACGTTCTCGTTCACCGTATGCGCAATCGTCGGATCGCCTGGGCCGAAGTTGACCGCCGGCGTCCCAGCGCTCGCGAACCTTGCCACGTCCGTCCACCCGAACTTGGGCTCCACCTGACCACCCATGGCGTCTACGAAAGATGCAACGGTCGGCTCGAGAAGTCCAGGGCGGGCTCCGGGGGCTTCGTCGATCACTGTCACATCGAATCCGGTGAAGACATCGTTCAGATGATCAATTGCCTCGAGGACCGAAGTGTCGGGGGCGAATCGGTAGTTCACCGTCACAACGCACTCGTCCGGAATGACATTCCCAGCCACCCCTCCGCGAATTCCGACCGCATTGAGGCCTTCGCGGTACCGCAGACCATCGACCTCCGGCTCGCGAGCGGCGTACTTCTCGAGCCGAGCGAGGATCTCTTGGGCTGAGTGGATCGCGTTGCTGCCCTGCCATGCGCGAGCGCTGTGAGATCTTCGTCCGGAAGCGCGAATCTCCGCACGGATGGTGCCCTGACAGCCACCTTCGATGACACCGTTGCTCGGCTCCATCACGATGGCGAGATCGGCGGCCAGCAGCGACGGGTCTCCCTCAGCCAGACGGGCGAGTCCGTTGTGGACTGCTGCGACTTCCTCGCAGTCATAGAAGATGTAGCGGACGCCCCGGTTGGGCGAAGAAAGACCATGGGCCAACTTCAGCGCGATGGCGATGCCGCCCTTCATGTCGCATGACCCCAGGCCGAATAACCGGTCTCCGTCGATGTGGTGTGGGAGGTTGCCGGCGGCTGGGACCGTGTCCAGATGCCCGGCGATAATCACCTCGATCGGGGTCGCCCGCGTCTCGGCGACGATCGCATTGCCCGAGCGCTGGACGCTGAGATGAGCGCAGCCATCGAGCGCCGCTTGCACAGCATCGGCTAGCTCCCGCTCGTGATGCGATTGACTCGGTAGATCCACGAGTGCGGCGGTGACGTCGACAACATCGGCCGTGAGGTCGAGTTCGGCGGTCACGCAGATACGGTAGCCGTGTGAGCAGCGCGAGCATCGACGAGTACATGACCCCCGTAAGTGGCCCAGCCTCGGCCCTCGGCATTGCAACCATGGATGCAGACGCCATTCTCGACGTCTGGTACCCATCCCCTGTGCTCGGCGCCGAGCCAGCCGACGTGCCCAACCTCGATGCCGGCGTCAAAGGTGACGAGATCCGCGGCGTCAAAGTGACGACCGTCCGTACTGTGATCGATGATCTCGCCGAACCACCGGCCGACGCTGCCGATGCCTATCTGCGACTGCACCTGCTCTCACACCGTCTTGTACGCCCACGCACTATCAACCTGGACGGCATCTTCGCCGCTCTGCCGTTGGTTGCCTGGACGAACCTGGGAGCCGTTCCGGTCGATCGCCTCACCGGCGTGCAGTTGCGAGCACGGGCGAAAGGCATTCATCTGACCGTATTCGCGGTAGACCGCTTCCCGCGCATGGTCGACTACGTCGTTCCCGAGGGTGTTCGGATAGCCGATGCAGATCGGGTCCGGCTCGGCGCACACCTGGCCGGCGGCACCGTGGTGATGCACGAGGGCTTCGTGAACTTCAACGCCGGGACACTTGGCACGTCCATGGTTGAAGGACGCATTAGCGCAGGGGTCGTCGTCGGCGACGGCTCCGATATCGGCGGTGGTGCTTCGATCATGGGCACGCTCTCCGGTGGAGGGAAGGAAGTCATCAGCATCGGCAGCGGTTGTCTCGTCGGCGCGAATGCGGGAGTCGGCATTTCTCTTGGCGACGAATGCATCGTGGAGGCCGGTTGCTACCTCACGGCGGGTTCGAAGGTGACGCTCCCGGATGGCGCGGTGGCGAAGGCGCGTGAGTTGTCCGGGCAGCCGAATTTGTTGTTCCGTCGTAACTCGCAATCAGGGGCA
>CBFIHB010000007.1:0-31947 GCA_965662415.1 Actinomycetes bacterium
ACCTCCCGGAATTCCCAGGTGCTCCCTCGCCGCGACACGCTGCCACCATACGACTCAGCGACGCTGAGCCCAACCAGCTTCGGGATATCCCATGTCCGGTTCCGAAACGTCATCGAGCGCGGTGATGATCTCGTCGGGAAGTTCGAGTTCCTCACTCGCCAGAGCGGAGATCAGTTGGGATGTGGTGCGCGCACCCAGTATCGGCGCCACTACGCCAGGACGATCACGCAACCAAGCCAGCGCAACTTCTCCTGGAGCGGCATCTAGTCCCTCGGCCGCCGTGCACACCGCATCGACGATCCGATGTGAACGCTCGTTGTTGTAGGCGCCGACGAACGCACTGGTCTCCGGGTTGCCGCCACGCGAATCGATTGGGATCGAATGCCGGTACTTTCCCGTGAGGACCCCACGACCAAGTGGAGACCACGGCAGGATGCCGATCCCGAGAGACTGAGCGGCCGGAACGATCTCCCGTTCGATACCGCGCTCGAGCAATGAATACTCCATCTGGGTGGTGATGATGGGTGCCGCACCACGTTCCTGTTGCAGCGTGCAGGTCCGGGCGGTTTGCCACCCACTGAAGTTGGAGATGCCCACGTAGCGGACCTTGCCGCTCGTGACCGCATAGTCCAGGGCTGCGAGTGTCTCCTCGATCGGCGTCCAGGAGTCCCAGCGGTGCAACTGCCATAGATCGATGTGGTCCACATCCAGCCGCTTCATCGACGCATCCAATGCATTGAGCAGATGCCGGCGACTGGCGTCCAAACGCCTCTCGGTATCCGGCCGCTGAACTGCCTTGGTGGCCAGCACGATGTCATCTCGGCAGTCGAACTCCTGGATCAGCGTGCCCAGGAGGTCCTCGCTACCGCCCTTGGCATAACTGTCCGCGGTATCGACCAGCGTGCCGCCAGCATCCAGGAAGGCGGCGAGCTGGTCGCGGGCCTCGTATTCGTCGGTTTGTCGCCCCCATGTCATGGTTCCGAGCGCCATGCGGCCCACCCACACACCAGATCTGCCCAAAGGTCGCTGTTGCATGCGTGAACGTTATTGCCGATGCAGCGCCGAATACGGCTTTGCCCCTAGGGTGGCGGGATGAAATTGGGTGTGAACCTCGGCTACTGGGGAGCCGGCAACGACGCAGACAACCTTGAGGTGGCTCGCGAGGCCGATCGGCTCGGGTACTCGGTCGCATGGGCAGCTGAGGCATACGGATCCGATGCGGCCACCGTGCTGTCTTGGATAGCCGCGCAAACTTCCTCGATCGACATCGGGTCGGCGATCTTCCAGATCCCCGGTCGCACGCCGGCCAATTGCGCCATGACCGCGGCAACGTTGGACACTCTCTCCGGCGGTCGCTTCCGACTTGGCCTTGGGGTATCCGGCCCGCAAGTGTCCGAGGGCTGGCACGGCGTCCGTTTCGACAAGCCTCTGGCGCGAACCCGTGAATACGTGGACATCGTCCGGATGGCACTTCGACGCGAGCGGGTGACCTACGACGGCGAGTTCTGGCAGCTGCCGCTGCCCGATGGACCCGGCAAAGCTCTCACGCTCACCGTCCACCCCGTTCGCGAGTCGCTGCCCATCTACCTTGCTGCGATAGGCCCGAAGAACTTGGAACTATGCGGCGAGATCGCTGATGGCTGGTTGGCGATCTTCTTCAGCCCCGAGGATGCCGATCGCTTGACCGAGCCGCTCGTCGCGGGCCGGCAGAAGGTGGGCAAGACCATGGAGGGATTCGACATAGTCCCGACCGTCCCGGTCGTCCCGGGAGCAAGCGTCGAGGAGTGTGCTGATCCGGTCCGCGCCTACGCCGCGTTGTACGTAGGAGGGATGGGATCCCGTGACAAGAACTTCTACAACCAACTGATGGTGCGGATGGGCTACGAAGGCGAAGCCATCGAGATCCAAGACAAGTACATGGCGAAGGACTACGCCGGTGCCGCGGCGGCTGTCCCGCTGGACTTCCTGGACAAGACCGCTCTCCTAGGACCGCCCGATCGCATCGCAGAGCGCCTGCATGCCTACGCCGAGGCCGGTGTGTCAACCCTCACCATCGGGTCCTTCGCAGGAACGATCGCTGAGCGAGTTGGGGTTCTTCGACTGATGGCCGAACTGCTCGACAAGTCGGGGCTGGCCGATTGATGGATTCCGGCGTCTCGTGGTTCGAGGCCGTCGTCCTGGGTGTGGTGCAGGGGCTGACCGAGTTCCTGCCGGTTTCGTCATCGGCGCACATACTCATCGTCTCCCGCATCTTCGGTTGGGGTGATCCCGGAGCTGCATTCACGGCCGTTTCGCAGATCGGAACCGAGACCGCGGTCCTGATCTACTTCCGCAAGGACATCGCCCGCATCCTGTCCACCTGGTCCAGGTCCCTGTGGCGCCCACAACTTCGCGGTGATCTCGATGCCCGTATGGGCTGGTACATCATCGTAGGAACGATCCCGATCGCGGTGCTCGGTTTGACGTTCGCTAACTGGATCGAAACCGCCGCTCGGAACCTGTGGCTGGTAGCAACGGTCTTGATCGTGTTCGGCCTGGTCCTTGGTGCCGCGGATCGGTGGGGCCCCAAGCGCAAGGAACTGACATCCCTACGCGTGCGAGACGGCTTACTCTTCGGCCTGGGGCAGGCCTTAGCGCTTATCCCCGGCGTCTCGCGATCCGGCGCCACGATCTCCACCGGCTTGGCTCTTGGCTATTCGCGCTACGCGGCTACCCGCTACGCGTTCTTGCTGGCCATCCCCGCGGTTCTGGCTTCGGGCCTCTACGAAGCCACGAAGATCGGGGACGATCCCAACGTCCAGTGGGGTCAAACGATCCTGGCCACCGCTATCGCACTCGTGATCGGCTACCTCGTGATCGCCTGGTTGATCCGCTGGGTGACCACGCGCTCCTACCTGCCGTTCGTGATCTACCGAGTGGTGCTTGGTGGTGTGTTGCTCGTATTGCTTGCAACGGGGGTTTTAGCCGCCACGTAGTACTCGCAGATCGGGTGGGCCTAGAGCCACCCGTTGCGCTTGAAGCCGCGATAGAGCAGTAAGCAGATCGTCGCCAAGACACCGAGCACGATCGGGTAGCTCCATTTCCAGCTCAACTCAGGCATGTATTCGAAGTTCATTCCGTAGATGCCACCGGCCACTGTCGGCACCGCAGCGATGGCAACCCAGGCGGAGATCTTGCGAGTGTCGGCGTTTTGTTGCAGATCCTGCAAAGCAGTGCTGGCCATCAGCATCGTCATCAGCAACGAATCAGCGGACTCGACAGTGTCATGGACGCGCAGGATGTGCTCA
Organism: Actinomycetes bacterium; assembly: GCA_965662415.1. Lineage (GTDB taxonomy): Bacteria > Actinomycetota > Actinomycetes > S36-B12 > S36-B12 > S36-B12. The sequence goes on from CBFIHB010000007.1 coordinate 3,288, forward strand.
CCGACATCACGGAAGTAGGGCTTGAGATCCTCCGGAATCGGCTTGAACGTCTCGGCAGCGAGTTCGTGCGCAACGGCAACGAGGGGATTGACCGCCCGTCGCACGCTCATGTTCTCGCGCTTGAGGTCATAGATCCGTCGCGTTACCCCAGGTGTGGGGTTGATGGCGAAGACATCCGTCTCGACCTCGCCAACGTCCTCGAGGACTTCGTCGGTGACTGCGAGGTAGCCATCGACGGTCATATCCATGATCGAGTACAGCACCGATAGCGGCCCGTGCATGCGCAGCACCCGACTAGCGCCGATCCGGGTGCGCACCGCGGCGAGGTCCCCGTGCGTACCGTGGCGAACCGTGATGGCGAAGCCGGGACCGGTGAAGATGGCGATCTGACCGGTTTCCACCTCGGCCGATTCATCGTGATATCCGAGCGTATTGATGACCGCGAAGAGGGCTCCGTCTTCCGAGACATCGATCTTGGCTCGCTGGCGAGGGTTGGCGGCGTCCTCGACCTGTAGCGGCTCGAGGGCGAAGACTTCCGCGATCATCGACAGTTCAGCCTTGGTTGGATCGAGTAGGCCTACCCATACGAATCCATCCGTGACTTCCGCTGCTCGATCGCGCATGAACACGAGTTGCGATCTTGCTCGGTCGCCTGCCACTCCGCTGATATCGGTGATGTCATCCATGCTCGGAAAATCATCGAGGAGTCCGTCTGAGTGATAAACGCCAACACCTCGGATCACATCGCCATTCTGCCGTGCGCGAACACTCATGGGCAACGCATGAGCGCTAACCGCGATTACGCCAGCGAAGGCGATGCCGGAGTGCAGGCGACCTTCTAGGCTGTCGTGGTGCCAACCTGCCTGCTGATACGCCACGGACGCACGGCTGCGAACGCTCAGGGTGTCCTGGCTGGGTGTGCACCGGGAATTCACCTCGATGACCGAGGGCGCGAACAGGCACAACAGGTTGCTGAACGTCTCCGGCTGGTACAGCTGTCCGGGATCATTACCTCGCCTCTCGAACGAACCCGGCAGACGAGCGAGGCCATCGAGGCACTCCAGGTCCAGGCAGGTAACGAAATCGCCACGCATGTCGATGATCGGGTTATCGAATGCGACTACGGGGACTGGACCGGGCAGGAACTGAAGAAGTTGGGCAAGGAGCCTTTGTGGAAGCAGGTTCAAGGCCACCCAAGCAGCGTCACTTTCCCGGGTGGGGAGTCGATGCGAGCCATGCAAAGTCGCGCCATCGAGGCAGTGCGCCACTGGAACGTCGAATTCGGCGATAAGGCGACCTATGCGGTAGTCAGCCACGGCGATGTGATCAAGGCTCTGATTGCCGATGCCCTCGGGATTCACCTGGACCATTTCCAGCGAATTGCTGTTGACCCAGGCTCGATGAGCATCATCGACTACACATCCGCGCGTCCCTATGTGATTCGCACGAACGACACCGGGTCAGACACCTCGTTCCTGCACAAGCGCAAGCGCAAGCGCACCTCCGATGCCGCAGTGGGCGGGGGTGCGGGGAGATGAGTCGCGCTGTTTTCGAATACCGGCTCCCGGAGCGATTCGTGGTCGGGACCGTGGGTATGCCTGGGGAGCGGTCGTTCTATTTGCAGGCACGTTCAGGCAACGACGTCACCACGGTCGCCTTCGAAAAGCAACAGGCCGGAGTCCTCGCCGAGCGGATCGATCAACTCTTGGACGAGGTGCGCGGAAGCCGTGCACCCGAGGATGCGATTCCGGCAAAGGCACCGGTGGAACTAGCCGATGATGCGCCACTCGATGTCCCACTGGAAGAGGAGTTCCGCGTAGGAGCCATGGCCTTGGGGTGGGATGAGGGAAATAACCTCGTCGTTATCGAGGCACATGCGGTCTCAGACGTGGAGGATTTCGAACCTCCTGAGCTCGCTGATGACGATGCGGACGGTCCGGACACATTACGAGTCTGGCTATCGGCTCCCTACGCGCGAGCTTTCGCGGAACGCACACGATCGGTGATCGCGAGCGGACGACCCTCGTGTCCGTTCTGCCAGCAGCCGTTGGACGCCCAAGGTCACATCTGTGCCCGAGCGAATGGCTACAAGCGCCGATCATGACTTCCGAGGCCCTCGAGTCGTTGTCTTCATGTCCGTTCGAAGTCCAAGGGCGCATTCTGTCGGCGAGCAACGCGACGTTGCACTGCACATTGGAAACAGGTGCGCCGATCGTTTACAAGCCACAGCGCGGTGAGCGACCGTTGTGGGATTTTCCCGATGGAACACTCACCGGCCGCGAGGTCGCTTCATTCGAGATCGATCAGGCGCTGGGTTTCGGCTTGATTCCCCCTACGGTTTGGCGCGAGGACGGGCCCGCGGGTCCGGGGATGTGCCAGCTGTGGGTCGATGAGGACGACCACGCCCGTCTGGTCGATGTCACCCCGCCGAGCGAAGTCCCGAAGGGCTGGCTGCAGGTTCTTCGTGCAAGTGACGGCCTAGGCAACCCTGTCGCACTCGTTCACGCCGACGACCATCGGCTTCGTCAGATGGCAATTCTGGACGCCGTCATCAACAACGGCGATCGCAAGGGGGGTCACGTGATCACCGATGTTGACGGGGGAGTGTGGGGAGTCGACCACGGAGTCACGTTGTCAGTCGAGCCCAAACTGCGCACCGTCTTGTGGGGGTGGGCAGGGGAGTCCATTCCCGATGACATCCTGACAGCGGTTGCAGGCCTTGAGGCTCGATTGCATGAGGGAATGCCCGAAGTGGAACGCTGGCTCGACGATTGGGAAGTAACCGAACTGAAGTCTCGCGCTCGTGAACTGCTGGACTCAGGACGGTTCCCGCTGCCCAGTGATGATTGGCCCGCCATCCCGTGGCCGGTCTTCTAGTCCGGGCGCAGATAGGCTCCCCGCGTGCGTTCTTGGCCGCGGCCCGAAATGTCCCAACTCCCGGGAACTGGGTCACCGCTGAGGCTCTTCGACACAGCTTCGCAGCAGGTTAGGCCCACAGCCCCCGGGCCAACGGCACGCATGTACGTCTGCGGCATAACGCCGTACGACGCCACTCACTTGGGGCACGCGAACACGTACGTGACGTTCGATCTCATCAATCGGGTGTGGCAGGACGCTGGGCATGACGTCCACTACGTTCAAAACGTCACCGACATCGATGATCCACTGCTCGAGCGAGCAGTGGCGACCGGTCAGGACTGGAAGGCGATCGCGGACCGAGAGACTGCGTTGTTCCGCGAGGACATGGAAGCCCTGCGCGTGCTCCCACCAAAGGACTACATCGGCGCCGTCGAATCGATTCCGTCCGTTGCCGAGTACGTGGCACGCCTGCAGGCCGCGGGGCATGTGTACGCCGTCGATTCCGATCTGTATTTCTCGGTGACAAGCGACTCCACCTTCGGTTCGGTTTCACGACTGAGCCGTGATCGAATGGTGGAACTTTTCGCAGAGCGCGGCGGGGATCCCGAACGCCCCGGAAAGCACGATCCGCTCGATTGTCTCGTTTGGCAGTCCGAGCGCCCCGATGAGCCGGCCTGGGACACCCCACTCGGGCATGGTCGACCGGGATGGCATATCGAGTGTGCCGCGATCGCCCTGGACTACTTGGGAATGACCATCGACGTCCAAGGCGGGGGATCGGATCTTGTGTTCCCCCACCACGAAATGAGTGCCAGCGAGGCCCAAGTGGTCACCGATGAATGGCCGTTCGCCCGCCACTACGTGCATTCGGGAATGGTGTCCTGGCAGGGACACAAGATGAGCAAGTCTCGCGGGAACCTGGTGTTCGTGTCCGCTCTTCGCCATGAGGGGGTCGACCCGATGGCGATCCGGTTGGCGTTGCTGGCCCACCACTATCGCTCCGATTGGAGCTGGAGCCCCCACGGGCTGGAAGGCGCACAGGAGCGATTGAACCGCTGGCGCGCGGCCATCACGGTTGCGCAGGCACCCTCAGCCGAGCCCACGCTGGCGCGCGTCCGCGAGGTGCTGGCCGATGATCTGCGTGCCCCCTCGGCGCTCGATGCCATGGACGACTGGGCTCACTCCACCCTGGGAGTCTCGGCCGCTGCCTCAATCGAAGCGGGTAGCTACGCCACACCAGCAGGTCCCGGTGGCGAATTGTTCGCGGCGATCGCCGATTCCCTCCTGGGCGTGCGTCTCTAGAGCATCAGTTATCCGGACGCCTCCTGATGGCCACCGAACTGAGCCCGCATGGCGCTGAGGACTTGGCCGACGAACAATCCGGAGCCTTGGGAGGCGAAGCGTTCCATCAAGGCTGCCGTCATCACGGGTGTCGGAACGCCTTCATCGATTGCTGCGATCGCAGTCCAGCGTCCCTCACCGGAATCACTGACCCGGCCGGTGAAACTGCTCAAGGACGGATCAGCGGCGAGCGCATCGGCCGTTAAATCCAACAGCCAGGAACCGATGACCGATCCGCGTCGCCAGACTTCAGCGATATCCGCGATAGGCAACCGATAGCGGTAGTACCTGGCATCACCCAAAGGTGCGCTTTCGGCATCCGAGGTGCCGTCCTCGAATCCGACGTCGGCGTGCTTGAGTACCGCTAAGCCCTCGGCGTAGGCCGCCATCACCGCATATTCGATCCCGTTGTGCACCATCTTCACGAAATGCCCCGCGCCGCTGGGTCCACAGTGCAACCAGCCCTCCTCCGCGGGGGCAAGCGAGCCCTCGCGATGCGGCGTGCGAGGCGCAGCGTCGACGCCCGGTGCCAGGGCGTCCCACAAGAAGTCGAGTGAAGCCACAACGTCGCTGGGCCCGCCGATCATCAAGCAAAAGCCACGCTCCGTTCCCCAGATGCCACCGGAAGTTCCGACATCGAGGTAGGTGAGACCCCTTTTCGACAAATTCTCGGCCCGGTGGATGTCATCTCGGTAGAAGGTGTTCCCGCCGTCGATGATCGTGTCTCCCGGGGCCATCTCGTCGGCTAGTTGGTCGATGACGCTCTGGGTCGTCTGACCCGCAGGAACCATCACCCACACGGCGCGCGGTGCCGGCATCGCCTGGACCAACGCGCGCAGGTCATCTGCGGGAATCGCTCCGACATCCCGCGCGCGCGCTTGCGAATCGGGAGCCGGATCGTACGCGACCACCTCGATACCGGCCTGCGTTGCGCGTGCACTCAATCCCGAGCCCATGCGGCCGAGACCGACCATTCCCAGCATCCTCGGACGATCCATGACGCCTCCCTAGGTGCGATCACACCAGCAGTGACAGGCTAGGGCTATGAGTGCATCGGGCACGCCCTTGGTCGTCGATCCGACGCAGTTGCCAGCCTGGCAGCGGCTATCGACTATTCGTGATGACTTGGCCGGCACCACTATCGGCGAACTACTCCAAGTCGAACGTCCTGGCCTGCGATCATCGGTCGCGGGTGTCTCGTTCGACTTCTCTCGGCAGCGCATCGACGACCGAGGTCTAGGCGCATTGTTCGAGCTAGCCGATCAGGCCAGCGTGGTGGCACTGCGCGAGGCCATGTTCGCTGGAGACCACATAAACACCACCGAGGATCGCGCAGTGCTACACACCGCGCTGCGCCTTCCCCCTGGAGAGTCGCTTGTAGTAGACGGTCACGATGTGGTGCCAGACGTGCACCAGGTGCTCGACCGCATGGCCGTGTTAGCCGAGGAGATTCGCGCGGGGCAGTGGATCGGGGCCACCGGAGCAGCGGTGACGGATATCGTCAATATCGGAATTGGTGGATCGGATCTTGGTCCGGCTATGGCGTATCGCGCACTGCGCGCTTTCGTCCAGCCGGGACTTGCTTGTCATTTCGTATCGAACGTCGACCCGGCAGATGTCCACCGCACATTGGCAGGACTCGACCCGGCTCGGACCTTGATCGTCGTGGCGTCGAAGACATTCACGACCGCGGAAACGATGGCCAATGCTCGAGCGGCGCGCGAGTGGCTGCTGGCAGGACTGTCCAATCAAGGGCACGACGATGAGGCATCGGAGAGCATTCGTCGACACTTCGTCGCTGTCTCGACCAATGAACAAGCCGTCACAGCATTCGGTATCGATCCAGCCAACATGTTCGGGTTCTGGGATTGGGTGGGGGGCCGCTACTCGATGGACAGTGCCATCGGTCTTTCCACCATGATCGCGATCGGACCCATCCAGTTTCGCGCGATGCTCGACGGCTTCCACGCGATGGACGAGCACTTCCGGACAACGCCGATGCACAGCAATGTGCCTTTCCTCATGGGCCTGTTGGCGGTATGGAACCGGGACTTCCTGGGAATACCCACGACGGCTGTCCTGCCCTACTCCCAAGATCTCGCACGGTTTCCCGCCTACCTGCAGCAATTGACGATGGAAAGCAACAGCAAGCGGGTGCGCAAAGACGGGACGGCGGTGACCTACGCGACCGGTGGCGTCTACTGGGGAGAACCGGGGACCGGAGGCCAGCACTCGTTTTATCAGCTATTGCACCAGGGCACGGATGACATCGCCTCGGACATCATCGTGTGCGCCAACCCGACCGTGGCGGCCCCGAGTGGTGTTAGGGAGCAGCACGATGCACTCGTGGCCAATGCCCTCGCGCAGGCATCGGTGCTGTCCGTGGGATTCGACGCGCCGGCCGTCCGAGCGTCAGGGGCAGCAGAGAACCTGGTGCCCCACAAGGTGATGCCGGGCAATCGGCCGGTCAGCCTCGTGATGCTGCCGGAGTTGACCCCTTTCACGCTCGGGGTGCTTATCGCCGCCTACGAGCACAGTGTGTTCGTGCAAGGCGCCATCTGGCAGATCAACTCCTTCGACCAGTGGGGGGTGGAACTCGGCAAGAAGGTGGCGGCCACCATCGAATCGGACATTCGTGCCGGACAGGACTCAGATCCGCTCCTTGATTCTGCAACCCGTCGTTCCCTGAGCGAGTACCTGCGGATGCGCCGGGCGTGACCACCGATCGCTCGCTGCGCCTGGCCAGGATGCTCGAACAAGCTGAGGCCGAACTCGATACTGCGACCCGCGGAAATCCGCTGTGCAAGACGTCGATGACGGGCACCACCGGACAGACCATCAAGTACTTCGAGGGTCGCTGGGCAGCGCTGCGCGAAGTGCAACGCGGAAGCGATGCGAACGCGGCCTTCCACGAATGGCGACGCGAGTACGAACGCCACCAGCAGCAGGAATCAGGTGCCGCCTGGTTGCACTACAGCGCTGGGGGAGTGGACGCGCTTTTCGAACTGTTGCAGTAGCGCAGACCTAGGCGGATCCGCGGCGGCGCAGATAACGCTCGAATTCCTTGGCGATCGCTTCTCCGGTTGCCTCGGGAAGATCCGTCGTGTCACGGGCCTGTTCGAGTTGACGAACATAATCGGCAACTTCCTCATCGTCCTCGGCGAGTTCGTCGACGCCGATTTCCCAGGCGCGGGCTTCCTCGACCAAGTCTCCGAGCGGAACGGGGATATCCAAGATGTCCTCGATCTTGCGCACGAGCGCCAGCGTTCCCTTCGGGCACGGAGGTTGGCCGACGTAATGCGGAATCGCTCCCCACAACGAGACAGCAGGAATTCCGAAGCGGTCGCAGGCTTCTTGTAGGACACCGACGATTCCCGTCGGCCCTTCATACGAACTCGGCTCGAGGTTCAAGTCCGAGACAAGCTGCGCATCAGATGTCGAACCGGTGACCGGAACCGGACGCGTATGCGGGCTGTCAGAGAGCAGAGCGGCAACTGTGACGACCATCGTCACGTCGAGTTCGGCAGCAAGTCCGAGGATCTCGCGGGTGAATTGCTGCCACTTCATGTTCGGTTCGATTCCTTGAACCAGGACGATGTCACGCGGGAACAGCGGTACCCGCGCGATGAATATCTGCGTGCTGGGCCAGTCGAGTTGACGCACGCCAGACTCATCGACGCTGATGTGCGGGCGATTGACCTGATAGTCGTAGTACTCCTCGGAATCAAGCTCGGTGAGCGGTTCGGCTTGCCAGACTTCACGCAGATGGGTGATGGTCGAGCTGGCGGCTTCTCCGGCGTCGTTCCATCCTTCGAAAGCCGCGATCATCACCGGATCGGTGAGTACCGGCAGGCTCTCAAACTCGATCACCGATTCTCCTTGTTCGCTTCGCGGGGGGCTTCGATTCGTTCGGCCACTGTCTCCAGCAGTCCGGCGACCATCGCCGGCCACTGCAAGGGTACGTCGTGCAAGGCACCAGACCAGCGCTGAACGAAGAATGTTCGGGGCAAAGCGGCGAGTTGTTCTCGACGCGCCCGCCGCCACGCCAGCGCCATCGGATCCTCCTGGGCGTCATCATCTCCACGTGGCTCACAGGACACGACCCACGCGGGGACTGCCAGCATCTCGATGTCCGGCGCAGGGTCGTAGTCGATAAGACCGTCGAGCACCGCCATGTGGCGTTCCATTCCAATGCGGGTGAACGTATGTCCAGTCCCATCAGTGCGGAACGTTGGAGCGAGGGCTGCGCGGATCTGATCCGTCCAATAGGGGGACAGGTCACCGGAGGAGATTGCCTGCCACAGTGCGGGTTCGAGCATGCCCAAGGGCGGTGGACGCAACGCTTCACGCACCTGTTCGCGATCGAGTTCGCCCTGGACGAGATGACGCGGCCCGAAGAGTCCGCCATCGATAAGGACCACCGACCGTACGCGGTTGGGGTAGGCGGCGGCGGCTCTTAGCGCAACCGAAGCACCCCACGAGTGCCCAACCACGATCGCCTCCTCGATACCCAATTCGTCGAGTACGCACATCACGTCGGTCGCGCAACGCTCGATTGAGAAATCGCTTGTCGCATCCACGTCGTCGTTGGCGGAATCCCCATGTCCGCGCTGGTCGACGGCAACAATCTGGCGCCCGGGCAGACGGTCTATCACCGGACCCCAGTAGTGACGTTGCTGCGACAAGCCGTGTAGTAGTACCAGTGGGATGCCATCCTCGGCACCGAATTGCTCGAATACCAACGGGACGTTGTCCTGCGCGCGGATCTGCACCCCTGCACGCTAGCGCGCCTAGACTCCGTCGATCATGGAGCCCGACCGGCCATCATCAAGATTCGCTCTCCCCGGGGCGGTCCTGTTCGACATGGATGGCACATTGATCGACAGCGAAGAGCTGTGGCTGGCCGCCGAAGTGGAAGTCATGGCCGAACTCGGCGCATCGTGGGGACCAGCCGATCAGGCCGCCTGCTTGGGCGGACCGCTGGAGCGAGTGGTTGCCTACATGGTCTCGTGCAGCGGAACGACCCTGGGCTCCGACGAGGTGGCCGCATTGCTGCTCGATGCAATCGAAGGTCAGATGCGTCGTGCGCCGCTGCAATGGCGTCCAGGAGCTGCCGAACTCCTAGGTGAGTGCATTGATCGGGGTCTGCCGCGCGTTCTCGTCACTGCTTCATGGGAACGCCTCGTCCTGGCACTGAGCGATCGAATCTACGAGCATTTCGGGCTCGATCCGTTTACCGGGGTTATCGCGGGCGATCACGTCACGAGCAGTAAGCCGCACCCGGAGCCTTACCTGTTGGCGGCGGCGGCAACCGGGATCCCGGCGCCCAGTTGTCTAGCGATCGAGGACTCGCCTACCGGAGTGGCCTCGGCCATCGCTGCCGGATGCAAAGTCATCGCGGTTCCGCATATCGCGAACGTGGACCACGTGATGGACGGAAGTTCGGGCACGGCGATCGTGGGTTCTCTCAGCGGACACACGCTCGAGTCGCTGTGGTCTTTGGCGGCTAGGTAAGCGGCAACTCGGGTGTCACGCCGCCTTGCACAGGACAGAAATCGTGAAATGAGCAGTACCTGCACAAAGCCGAAGGCGAGGGCTGGAATCCGGATTCAACGGCTCGGGCTATGGCGTCACGAATAGCTAGGATCTTGCGCTCGGTGGCCTCCAGATCTTCGACCTCTGGGTCGTACCGGATCACTTGACCATCACCGAGGTACATCAGCTGCAAACGGGTTGGCACATCGTGAGTCATACGCCACCAGATCAACGCATAGAAGCGCATCTGGAACATCGCCTTCGTTTCGAACCCAGCACCTGGGCTGCGGCCGGTCTTGTAGTCCACGAGGCGGATGCGCCCGTCCGGAGCACGATCGACCCGATCGATGAATCCTCGTAGCGCCAAACCCTCAGCCAGTTCGGTGCTTACCGCCATCTCTTGGGCATGTGGATCGATTCGTGAGGGGTCCTCGAGCGTGAAATAGGTCTCCAACAGGGCGCGGGCCGGCGCCACCACCGCCGCGGCCACCTGCGCGGCATCCCCTTCGACCAGTCCGTCGCAGAGAGCTGCAGCGGAGGTTGGATCGGTTTCGGTGAGTTCGGCGAAACGGTCCGCAAACAGGCTCACGGCGGAGTCGACGGTTCGACTCGCCGGCTCGAGACCGAAGAGATCCTCGAGCGCGGCATGGACCAGTGTGCCCCTGATCGCGGCTGCCGACGGGGGCTCGGGAAGCTTGTCGATGACCCGTAGCCGGTAGAGCAGTGGACACGTCAGGAAATCGCCGGCCCGTGATGGGGACAACGACGACGGGAACATCACCTCAGCGTACGGGCGCGAACGCTCGCTAGGGTCCGGCGCATGGCTCGAAAGCGTCCGGCTCATCCGCCCGCGAGTCGCGATGCCGTGGCGGTGGCACCCCGCGCAAACGGACCACTTGAGGCCGGTGAGCTAGTCCAGTTGACCGACCCCAGAGGAACCAAGAAGACGATCACCACCAACGTAGGAGCGATCCTGCACACTCACCGGGGCCAACTCGCGCACGATTCGATCATCGGAGCAGCTGAGGGAAGCACCGTTGTCTCCGATCGCGGAATCGAGTTCTTGATCCAGCGGCCTGCCTTGGAGGACTACGTGCTTGGCATGCCGCGCGGTGCTGCGGTCATCTATCCCAAGGACGCCGCCCGGATCGTCTCGCTGGCCGATATCGGCTTTGGAACCACCGTTGTCGAGGCAGGTGCCGGTTCTGGTGCCCTGACCTGTTACCTGCTGCGGGCCTGCGGACCACAGGGCCACGTCACGAGCATCGAGAGGCGCTCGGACTTCGCGGAGATCGCGGGGGAAAACGTGTGTCGCTGGTTCGGCGGGATGCCCACGTCCTGGTCCCTTGTCGAGGGCGACCTTGCGGATCTACCTGGCGCTGGATCCGTGGCAGGTCTTACGGGACGCGATGCAGTGGTCTTGGACATGCTGGCCCCATGGGAGTGCCTAGATGCGGCGCACCGGATGCTGCGTCCCGGGGGATCCTTGGTGGTCTACGTGGCGACCACCACACAGTTGTCACGCGTCGTGGAGACCATGCGTGAATCACGACGGTGGGTGGAGCCACGCGCCGAAGAGTCGATCATTCGCACCTGGCATCTCGATGGTCTGGCAGTGCGTCCGGACCACCGGATGTCAGGGCACACCGGATTCCTGGTCGCCACCCGTCGGATGGCGAAGGGCCAATTGGCACCCGAGCGCAAGCGTCGGCCTGCCCCGGGGGCGTACGGAGTGGACTATCGGGGTCCTGGCGGTGGGCAGGTGGCGGACCCGGAACAGGGTTAGGGTCGTATCTCTGCCGCGTAGTCCGACCAACCCAGGAGGTACTGGTGAGCGACCCGAGCCCTGAAAGCCGGCTGCTGGCCCTGGAGACCGCCCTGAGCGAGGTCCGGGGGGAACTCGCCGCTCAAAAGGATCACAATCAACGGCTCATCACCACGTTGCGAGACGCCCGTGAGCAGATCGTGGCACTCAAGGCCGAGGTGGATCGGCTCGGTGAGCCACCGAGCGGATACGGCACCTTCGTCGAGGCTCATGAAGACGGATCGGTGGACATCATCGCTTCCGGGCGCAAGATGCGCGTTGCGGTAAGTCCGGCCGTGGGCTCCGATCAACTCGTCCCGGGCCAGGAAGTGGTGCTCAACGAGTCCATGAACGTGGTGGCGAAGCGGGACTACGAGGTCGTGGGTGACATCGTCACCTTCAAGGAGATGCTCGGGCCCGATCGCTGCGTAGTGGTTGCCGGGGCGGACGAGGAACGCGTGGTGCGGGTCGGAACCCCACTGGTTGGCCAGACCCTTCGTGCTGGAGAGGCACTGCTGTGCGACCTGCGCAGCGGCTACGTGATCGAGCGCGTTCCGCGCGCGGAGGTCGAAGAACTGGTCTTGGAGGAAGTCCCGGATATCGGTTACGGCCAAATCGGTGGTCTGGCGCGGCAAATCGATTCCATTCGCGACGCTGTCGAACTGCCGTACGTGCATGCGGACCTGTTCGCTGAGCATGATTTGCGCGCACCCAAGGGAATCTTGTTGTACGGACCACCAGGGTGCGGCAAGACGCTCATCGCCAAGGCCGTCGCCAATTCCCTTGCCAAGAAGGTAGCCGAGAAGACGGGCAAGTTGGAGGCCAAGAGCTACTTCCTGAACATCAAGGGTCCCGAGCTGCTCAACAAATACGTCGGTGAGACGGAGCGACATATCCGCTTGGTGTTCCAGCGGGCGCGGGAGAAGGCCTCCGAAGGCATGCCCGTGATCGTGTTCTTCGACGAGATGGACTCGCTTTTCCGAACACGCGGCAGCGGAGTGAGTAGCGACGTCGAGAACACGATCGTGCCGCAGTTGCTCAGCGAGATCGATGGCGTGGAAAGCCTGGAAAACGTCATCGTGATTGGTGCGTCCAACCGAGAGGACATGATCGATCCAGCGATCCTTCGTCCGGGCCGCCTGGATGTGAAGATCAAGATCGAGCGCCCGGACGCTGAATCCGCACGAGACATCCTCAGCAAGTACCTCGTACCCGGCTTGCCGATCCACCGCGAGGATCTTGCCGAGCACGGCGGTGACCCTGAGGTGGCGTGCGCTTCGATGATCCAGCGGGCCATCGAGCGCATGTACGCCGAATCGGAGGAGAACCGATTCCTGGAGGTCACCTACGAAGGCGGCGACAAGGAGGTCCTGTACTTCAAGGACTTCAACTCCGGTGCGATGCTGGAAAACATCGTGTCGCGTGCGAAGAAGTCCGCCATCAAGGACTTCCTCGACACAGGAGAGAAGGGCATCCGCGTGCAGCATCTTCTCGAAGCGTGCGTAGACGAATTCCGGGAGAACGAGGACTTGCCCAACACTACGAATCCCGACGACTGGGCGCGCATCTCCGGCAAGAAAGGTGAGCGCATCGTGTTCATCCGCACCCTCATCCAGGGCAAGACCGGTGGAGGGCCGGGCCGCTCGATCGACAACGTCGCCAACACCGGTCAGTACCTGTAGTCGGCGATAGGCCCGCAGATGAGCGTCCACCGCATCATGGGGTTGGAAACCGAGTACGGCATATCGGTTCCCGGTCATCCCACCATGAACGCCATGGTCACCTCATCGCAGATCGTGAATGCTTACGCATACGCCATCGCGGCCCCCGGCACCGGTAAGCCCCGGTGGGATTACGACGAAGAATCTCCACTACGTGATGCACGCGGTTTCGACATGTCTCGGGCAGAGGCTGATCCCAGTCAATTGACTGACGAGGATCTTGGACTCGCGAACGTCATCTTGCCCAACGGCGCCCGCCTATATGTCGATCACGCCCACCCGGAGTACTCCACTCCCGAAGTGACTAATCCGCGCGACGCCGTGCTGTGGGATCGGGCAGGGGTCGAGGTCATGAACGTCGCAGCGCGCGCAGCTGCATCAGCTCCCGCTGGGCAACAGATTCTGCTGTACAAGAACAACACGGATAACAAGGGTGCTTCTTACGGGTGTCACGAGAACTATCTGATGCGACGATCCACCCCGTTTTCCGACGTTGTGCGCCACTTGACCCCGTTCTTCATTTCACGCCAGGTCTTCACTGGGTCGGGGCGGCTAGGGATTGGCCAGGATGGCAGAACCTCGCGCTATCAACTCAGCCAGCGCGCAGATTTCTTCGAGGTCGAAGTCGGCCTGGAAACAACCTTGAAACGCCCGATCATCAACACACGAGATGAGCCACACGCAGACCCCGAGAAGTACCGGCGCCTGCACGTCATCGTTGGAGATGCCAACCTCAGCGACACCGCCACCTACCTGAAAATGGGAACCACCGCGATCGTTCTTTCCATGATCGAAGACGGAGCCCTCGATGGTTTCGACGCAATGCCACTAGAGCCAGTGGCGGAGATGCACCGGGTCTCCCACGATCTAGACCTCCAGCACGGCATCACGCTCACCGGCGGTCGGACGTGGACAGCAGTTGCCATGCAAAAGGCCTTCCTTGAGCGTGCCTGGGATTACTGCGATTCACGCTGGGGCTCGCAGTACGACGAGCAGACCAAAGATGTCCTCACTAAGTGGGGCGCGCACCTCGATGCGCTGGAAACCGATCGGTCCCTCGTAGCCGACACCGTCGACTGGGTCGCCAAGTTGGCCTTACTCGATGGCTACGTACACCGCGACAAGTTGGAGTGGGACGACGCCCGGCTAGCTCTCGTCGATCTGCAGTACTCCGACATCCGACCCGAACGAGGGCTGGCCGCCCGCTTGGAACAGCGGGGTCGCCTGGTGCGAATGTTCGATGACGAGACGGTGCGGCGGGCTTGTGAGAACGCACCGACCGACACCCGCGCCTATTTCCGTGGAGAGTGCATGCGGCGCTTCCCGGAGTCCGTTGCGGCCGCATCCTGGGATTCGGTGGTCTTCGATCTTCCCGACCGAGAGACCCTGCTGCGGGTGCCCACACTCGAGCCAACTCGCGGGACCAGGGATCACGTGGGTCACCTCCTGGACCAAGCGCAGGACGCCAGTGCACTCATCGACGCGCTCACCGAGTCCTAGCCAGATACCCTGATCTCATGGCAGCACGGGAGAACGCTGAGCAGAAGAAGGCCACGCGGCGAGAGGATGACCTCGATATCGAGGAGTCTCAGGCTGCCGGGGCGACCACAGAGGACAAGGAAGCACTCGACGAGGATGTCGATGCGATCCTGGACGAGATCGACGGTGTCCTAGAGGAGAACGCGGAAGACTTCGTGAAGTCCTTCGTGCAAAAGGGCGGGCAGTGACCTCAGCCTTTCCGCCGGCGTTCCGTGCGTTGGGCTCCCCATCGTTCGCTGATTTCCTCGCCTCGATAGGTGCGCCGGCGCCCGCGACCGGGGAGGGAAGTGTGCAGGCACCCCACGGAACCACGATCGTCGCGCTGACATTCGCCGACGGCGTGGTCATGGCCGGCGATCGGCGCGCGACCATGGGCAACGTCATCGCCCAGCGGGATGTGCAAAAGGTCTTCGAAGCAGATTCCCATTCGGTGGTCGGCATAGCCGGCACCGCCGGCATCGCGGTCGAACTAGTGCGGCTGTTCCAGGTGGAACTCGAGCACTACGAGAAGATCGAGGGCACGGCGTTGTCTCTCGAGGGCAAGGCCAACAGGCTCTCGACCTTGCTTCGAGGCAACCTGGGTATGGCCATGCAGGGCCTAGCGGTAGTGCCGATGTTCGCTGGTTATGACCTGCGTGAAGACCGCGGCCGCATTTTTTCTTACGACGTCACTGGCGGGCGCTACGAGGAGCACGAGTACCACGCGGTTGGCTCGGGTTCGAGTTTTGCTCGCGGGTCGCTCAAGAAGTTGTTCCACGATGACGCCAGCGCGGAAGAATCTGTGCGCATCGCCCTGGAGGCTCTCTACGACGCCGCCGACGACGACAGCGCAACCAGCGGACCCGATCTAACGAGGCGCATATTCCCGGTCGTTGCAGTGGTGACCTCAGCCGGCGTCGACATGGTGTCGGAGGACTCCCTGGCTGAATCAGCCGAGGCCATGTTGGCCGATCGCATGCGTCGGCCCGGCGGCCCTCGAGCCCGCGTTGACGACTCGCAAGGGGGTGGGCGATGAGCGTTCCGTTCTACGTCTCGCCGGAACAGATCATGAAAGACAAGGCGGACTTCGCGCGCAAAGGCATCGCGCGGGGTCGCAGCGTCGTGGTCGCACAGTACGTAGGCGGCATTGTCTTCGTCGCGGAGAATCCTTCACGGGCACTGCACAAGATCAGCGAGATCTACGACCGCATTGGCTTCGCAGCGGTGGGCAAGTACAACGAGTTCGAGAATCTTCGGGTGGCTGGAATCAGATTGGCTGACATGCGCGGGTACAGCTACGACCGCAGCGATGTCACTGGACGCAGCCTTGCCAACGCGTACGCCCAGACTCTCGGTTCGATCTTCACCGAGACTGCCAAGCCCTTCGAAGTCGAGATCGTCGTGGCCGAAGTGGGCATCGACGAGGACACCGATCAGTTGTATCGACTCACGTTCGACGGCTCGGTCGCCGATGAACACGGATTCGTCGCGATGGGTGGCTCGGCGGAGGCAATAGCCGGAGCGCTGTCCGCCGCCTGGCAACCCGGTCAAGAACTTGCCACCTCACTGCGCCAAGCCGTGCACGCCCTCGGGGAGCACGGCACAGAGGAGGCAAGGCAGATCAGTGCCACGGACCTCGAAGTCGCCATTCTCGACCGAACGAGGTCTCGCCGGGCCTTTCGGCGCATCGAGGGCACCGAACTCGCCGAACTGCTCGTCTAGGGCGGCGTTCGGGCGGCCGACCCGCCAAAGCGAGGAAACCGATCTACAGTGGGGTAATGGATCGGCGCATATTCGGGATCGAGACCGAGTACGGCGTTACCTGCACATTTCGAGGCCAGCGGCGGCTCAGCCCCGATGAGGTTGCGCGATACCTGTTCCGGCGCGTTGTGGCCTGGGGGCGTAGCAGCAACGTGTTCCTTCGAAATGGCTCTCGGCTGTATCTCGATGTGGGAAGCCATCCGGAGTACGCGACTGCGGAATGCGACAGCATCGAGCAGTTGATCACCCACGATCGGGCGGGGGAGCGGATTCTGGAGGGATTGTGCGTCGATGCCGAGGCGCGGCTTCGTGAAGAAGGCATCACCGGCGACATCTATCTCTTCAAGAACAACACCGACTCAGCGGGGAACTCCTATGGCTGCCACGAGAACTATCTCGTCGAGCGCTCGACGGACTTCCTGACCCTCGCTGAGGGCTTCATCCCGTTCCTGATCTCACGGCAGATCGTCACCGGCGCGGGCAAGGTCCTCCAGACTCCCCGCGGTGCGGTCTACTGCGTCAGCCAACGGGCCGACCACATCTGGGAAGGCGTGTCCAGTGCGACAACACGCTCGCGCCCCATCATCAATACGCGAGATGAACCACACGCCGATGCCGACCTCTATCGCCGGCTGCACGTGATCGTCGGCGACAGCAACATGAGCGAGACCACTTCCCTGCTCAAGGTAGGAGCCGCCGATCTCGTCCTGCGGATGCTCGAATCCGGGATGGTCATGCGAGACATGTCCTTCGAGAATCCCATCCGTGCCATTCGCGAAATCAGTCACGACACCACGGGAACCCGGCAGGTTCCCCTTGCTACCGGCCGAGAATTGTCGGCCCTGCAGATGCAGTGGGAATACCTGGAGAAGGTCGCACAGTACGTGGATCGACGAGGGTTGCGGGCCGATCCGACCGTGGATCGGGTTTTGGACCTGTGGGAGCGGTCCTTGAAGGCCGTAGAGGGCCAAGACTTCAGTGCCGTCGACACGGAGATCGACTGGATGATCAAGCGCAGATTGCTCGAGCGGTACATGGACAAGCACGATCTCACGTTGTCCGATACCCGTATCGCCCAACTGGATCTCGCCTATCACGACATCAACCGCGACCGGGGGCTGTTCTACCTGCTCGAACGCCGCGGGCTGGCCACCCGGGTCACCCACGATCCTGAAGTCTTCGAAGCGAAAAACGTTCCGCCGCAAACCACTCGAGCGAAGTTGCGCGGGGACTTCGTGCGGCGCGCGCAAGAGCGGCGTCGAGACTTCACCGTGGACTGGGTCCACCTCAAACTCAACGACCAGGCCCAGCGCACGGTGTTGTGCAAGGACCCGTTCGTCAACGTGGACGAACGCGTCGATCGGCTCCTGGCGAGCATGTAAGGCATACCGACCCGCGTGCCGTAGCCTGCTGGGATGAAGCGATCCGTACTGCGCGCCGCCATCATTCCCGGCATCCTCGCGATGGCCCTCGTCCTCGCCGGATGCAGTGGCCCCTCGCCGGTGGACACCGCAGCCACCCCCGTCTCGGCTGCGGGGGCGTTCCTAGCCACTGATTGCTCGTCGACCGGCGCTCCGTCAGAAGTCGATTCGGCGTCCGGTGTCTCGGTAACTCCGGACATCTCAGTTCTAGATGACGATGTCCCTACCGTCTACGTACGCGAGGGGGCTGCGCCTGCCGCCGAATTGGTCTCCACCGAGATCCGGGCCGGGTCCGGGGATCAGGCGGCATTGGATGACATCATCACCGTCGAATATTGCGGAGTCGGCTTGTCCAGTGGAGCGATCTTCGACTCCTCGTGGTCCCGCGGCAGCCCCGCAACCTTTCCGCTGTCCCAGGGACAACTGATCCAAGGCTGGGTCGATGGCATCCCGGGAATGCAGGTAGGGGAGCGTCGGGTCCTGGCGATTCCCGCGGAGCTGGCCTATGGCGATAGCCCCCCTCCGGGTATCGAGCCGGGTGAGACTCTCGTTTTCGTCGTCGAATTGCTCGGCGTCGCTGCCTAGATCGTCCGATCGCACCGCACGCACTGCACGCTCCGTAACGAAAGGACAAGCATGAACGGCAAGCCGGAGATCGATTTCATCGAAGGACCTCCGCCAACGGAATTGGTCATCACCGACATCGTCGTCGGAACTGGTGCCGAAGCCAACGCCGGCGACACCGTGGAGGTGCACTACGTAGGCGTGGACTTCGCAACGGGCGAGCAGTTCGATGCTTCGTGGGATCGGGGTGAGAGCATCACGTTCCCGCTGTCAGGTCTGATCGCAGGTTGGCAGGAGGGCATCCCCGGCATGCGGGTGGGTGGACGTCGTCAACTGGTGATCCCGCCGGAACTGGCGTACGGCCCGGCTGGGGGAGGTCATCGGCTCTCGGGCTGCACGCTCGTTTTCATCATCGACCTGCTGGGCGTTTCCTAGCGCGATGGAAGTGACGCGCACCGAGCGTCTGCTCAACTTGGTCATTGCGCTCCTCGCTGCGCACGTGCCACTGGCACGCTCGGCGATCCAGCAATCCGTCGCTGGATACGACCCTGGAGCGAAGGTCGCCGCATTCGAGCGGATGTTCGAGCGTGACAAAGAGGAATTGCGAGCAATGGGGATTCCGGTCGCCACGATCCTGGACTCGAACGGCGAAGTGCAGGGGTACCTGATCGATTCGGAGGAATACGCCCAAACCGAGATCGACCTCAGCGTTGATGAACTCGCAGTCTTGTCGATCGCAGCGCGAGTCTGGGATGAGGCCGTGCTGGCGCCGACGGCTGTCACCGCGCTTCGAAAGATCGAAGCCCTTGCCACGACGCCGGATGTTGCCCTCGAGCCGCGCACTATCGGGACGATTTCCGCGGGGGATGCGGCACTGCTGCCCTTGATGAGGGCGGTGCGCGATCGCAAGGCCGTGCGCTTCGCCTACCGCAAGCCAGGACAAGCGGACAGCGAAGAGCGACTTGTCGAACCCTGGGCGGTCAGATCGATGGATGGGCACTGGTACCTAACCGGTTGGGATATCGGGCGCGAGGATGAACGCGTCTTTCGTATTTCCCGTATCGCTGGCCAAGTGACGGTGACGGCGCAAGAGTGCGTGGACCGCGACCATGGCAAAGCGCCGCGGGCACCCTTGACAGCCGTGGATGCAGACGATCTTGTCCAAGCCACACTCGTAATTCCCGATGGCAAGGGAGCTGAGTTCCGGCAACTGCCCACTTCGCATTCGCGGGGCGATGGTCGGTGGGAGGTCACTGCGATCCGTTCTGAACTGTTGCGGATGCTGTGGCGCGCGGATCCGGCCGTTGAATTGGTCGCGCCATCAGACGCCATGGCGGATGCACTCGAGGGCCTCGAACGCTTGATGGACGTGCACACATGAGTGAGACTGCGGGTGCCCGGCTTGCGCGGCTATTGGCAATGGTTCCGTGGTTGCGCCGCAACGACGGTGTGACCATTGCCGAAGCCGCTGCGCACTTTTCGGTTTCCGAAGAGCAATTGACTACAGACCTTTGGCAACTGATCGTCTGTGGAGTTCCCGGCTACGGACCCGACCAACTCGTCGACATTCAATTCTGGGACGACGATCGCATCCACGTTCTTGATGCCATCACCCTCGAACGCCCCCTGCGACTCACCGGCGAGGAGGCAGCCGCCTTACTGGTGGCACTTCGCCTGCTAGCGCAGGTGCCCGGCGATCACGATCGCGCTGCGCTGTTGTCCGCTGCTGCAAAAGTCGAAGCAGCCGCTGGCGCGGCGGGTGCGATCGATATGGATGTTGTCGCGGAGTCCGAAACCGATAGCACCGTCAACGCCACGGTTGCTGAGGCGATCGCCGTCGGGGGAGGTGTGGAAGTCGACTACGCCTCTGCGAGTACCGATGCGATCATCACTCGCCGGATCCTGCCGCGTGCAAGTTTCACAGTCGATGGTCGGGTTTATCTCGAAGCGTGGTGCGAGCAGGCCCAAGCCCTGCGGACTTTCCGCCTGGATCGCATCGTGGCCGCAACGGCGGTGGCGCCGCCACCGGTCCATGACGACCTGGTGGAATCTCACAGGGGCCCGGCCACCGCGGTGACACCGAGCGAATCGAGCACCGCCCGAATAGCGGTCGCACCCGAAGCTGCGTGGGTCTGGGACACCGATCCGGTCCTTTCCGACGGGGGGACGTGGGATAGGCCCGGGGGTCCAACGTGGCTCACGGGAACGATCGCCTACGCCTCGTCCGGTTGGCTCGTGAGGTACATCCTGGGCCGTGGCGGTCTGGTCTCGCTGCTCGAACCTGCGTCCTTGCGTACCGAGGTACTACGGCAAGCCCGATCCAAGGCCGAGTACCTGCGTGCCGGACGGACCTAACCGGGTTAGACTGCACAAGCCGCCAACCGGGCGGTTCACCGGTCGATACGTGCCGGGAAGGCAGCGGGCGAAGGAGCGGACATGCCGAATCTGCGTTGGCAGGAATTGCTCATCATCGTCGCCTTGGTGCTGCTGCTCTTCGGTGCCAAGCGACTTCCGGATGCGGCACGCGGTCTCGGACGGTCCCTACGGATCTTCAAGGCTGAGACGAAGGGCCTTGTCGACGGTAACGACGAAGACTCGCCCGAGGCAATCGAGACCAAGCACGAAGGCAGCTCCGACGCATCCGGTGTACCCGAGACAACGGAGAGCCCGGATCGAAGCCGCTCCGACGGCTAACGGCCTTCGGTGGCTGTTCGAGAACAGGGACACGATCGGCAAGCGGCGATGCCGCTTACCGATCATCTGCGCGAACTCAGGACCCGACTGGTCAAGTCGGCCATCACGATCGTCATGGGAATGGTGGTCGGTTGGGTCCTGTACCCGCAGACCTTCGCATTGCTGTCCAGCCCCTTCGAGGGCGCGGTAGCGCAAGCCCAGGCGGAGGGTCGCGATGTCACCCTGGCGCTTACGGGTGTAGCCGATCCGTTCGTCCTGCAGTTGCAGGTGGCCGCGATAACTGGTGTGGTGCTCGCGTCGCCGGTGTGGCTGTACCAACTCTGGCGGTTCGTAACCCCGGGCTTGCATTCCCACGAGCGACGCTGGGGGATTGCTTTCGTAGCGGTCGCGACACCCCTGTTCCTGCTTGGAACGGCCCTGGCCTACCTCGTTCTACCGATCGGTCTGGAGATCCTGCTCGGCTTCACGCCGGAGAACGTCGAGAACATCGTCTCGGTCGACCGCTACCTGTCCTTTTTCCTGCGCACCGTGATCGTCTTCGGTGTGGGATTCCTGACGCCGCTATTTATCGTGGCATTGAATTTCGCCGGCATCCTCACCGGGAAGCGGCTCGTCTCCTGGTGGCGGTGGATCATCTTCATCGTCTTCATCTTCGCCGCAGTGGCAACTCCCACCGGCGATCCCATCAACCTTGCGCTCTTGGCTGGACCCATCTTGTTCCTTGTGGCGATCGCTGTAGGTATCGCCCTTCTCAACGACCGTCGGCGGGCTAAGCGTGGGTTGGGTGAGCCGGACTATCAGGAGTGGGCGGACGACGAGGCCTCCCCGCTGGATGACGAGGCTTCCCCGCTGGACGACGAAACGTGATCCACATCATCGCCAACCCCCTCGCCGGGGGCGGTCGGGCCGTGCCCGAAGCCAGTTCCCTCGCTCGGGAGATAGCAGGTGCGGGTCTGCCATGCCACGTTCACGTGCCCGCCGATCGAAGCGAGACCCGCAGAGTGGCGGCTCACGTAGCACCCACTGGGCTGGTGATCGCGTGTGGTGGAGATGGAACGGTTCACGACGTACTGCAAGGGCTCCTGAACGCCGGGATCCACGCTCCCTCGCTAGCAATCTGGCCCGTGGGCACAGGGAATGACATCGCCCGGGGCCTCATGTCCCTGGAGATCGATCGCACAGCCCTCATCGAGGCACTGATCGGTGACCGTGGTCGCCTCATTGATGTCGGCTCGGTCATCACCGATGAGCAAGACGAAGGCGCGGCTGAGTTCTTCCTGGGGGTCTTGTCCTGCGGCTTTGATTCAACTGTCAACGAGCGCGCCAATGCGATGCCATCGATCGTCGGAAGGGCCAGGTACCTGATCGGTGTGGCACGCGAGCTACCCACCTATCGTCCGCGCTGGTTCTCCATCGACAGCGATGGTGCAGACAAGAGCATGGCGGCCATGGTCTTGGCTATCGGTAACGGTCCCGCTTACGGATCAGGAATGTACGTATGCCCCGGGGCCCTCAGTGACGATGGCGTTTTCGATGTCACGGTCGTCACTAACACTCCAAAGCGGACCTTCGTATCGGTGCTGCCAAAGGTGTATACGGGTCGTCACATCGAACACGAATCAGTTGTTTCGTGGCAGGCGGTTTCGCTGCGGATCGATGCGCCCGATTCCGTGGTCTACGCGGACGGAGAGCGAATCGGTCGATTGCCGGCGAAGGTGAATCTGTGTCCCGCGCGTCTGAACTTCGTCAGTCCGCCAACCCCGCTCGCCGGTTCCTCGTCATGAGCCACACCTCGCCCGCGGAGCGCTACGCGCGCTCGCGTGAAAAGGCGCAGCAACCCGCTCTCGCAACTTTCATGAAGGAATACCCCTTCGAACTCGATCCGTTCCAGGTACAGGCATGCACGGCATTGGAGAAAGGGTCGGGGGTCCTCGTTGCGGCTCCGACTGGATCGGGCAAGACCGTGGTGGGGGAGTTCGCGGTGCACCTGGCCTTACGCGAGGGGGTCAAGTGCTTTTATACGACGCCCATCAAGGCGCTGTCGAACCAGAAGTTCACCGAACTTGCCGAGCGCTACGGCGCGGACAAGGTGGGCCTGCTGACTGGGGATAACTCCATCAACGGAGAAGCGCCGATCGTGGTCATGACCACGGAGGTGCTGCGCAACATGCTCTATGCCGGCTCAAGCACCCTGCAAGAACTCGGCTACGTGGTGATGGATGAGGTGCCCTATCTCGCCGATCGCTTCCGCGGAGCGGTCGGGGAGGAGGTGATCATCCATCTTCCGCAACGGGTAACTGTGATTGCCCTGAGCGCCACAGTCTCCAATGCGGAGGAGTTCGGTGCGTGGCTTGCCACGGTTCGTGGGGCGACCGAGATAGTCGTCGAGGAACATCGACCCGTTCCCCTGTGGCAGCACGTGATGGCAGGGAATCACCTTTATGACCTCTTCGTGGACGACAGCACCGTGAATGCCGAGCTCCTTGCCCTCGCAAGGCGAAGCCACCACCGGGGCCCGTCTGGGCGCCCAGGCCGTAATGGCCGACGCGGAAGGGGACGACGACGCGACTCGCTCACCCCATGGCGAAGCGAGGTAGTGGAGAAGCTCGAGACACAGGATTTGTTGCCGTGCATCTACTTCCTATTCTCGCGCGCCGGCTGCGACGATGCGGTGGAGCAGTGCCTGCGTTCGGGTCTGCGCCTCACCGATAGCGCCGAACGGGAAACGATCCGATCGGTTGTCAGCGCGGGAACCATGGCAATCGCCGATGAAGACCTCGCCGCCCTTGGCTATGTGGACTGGGCCGAGGCCCTCGAACGAGGAATCGCCGCGCACCACGCCGGGATGCTGCCGGCGTTCAAGGAGATCGTCGAGGATCTGTTCCAGCGCGGACTGATCAAGGTTGTTTTCGCCACCGAAACCCTCGCACTCGGCATAAACATGCCGGCCAGATCCGTGGTCTTGGAACGGTTGGTGAAGTGGAACGGCGAGGCCCACGTAGACCTCACCGCCGGGGAATACACCCAGCTCACCGGTCGGGCCGGCAGACGCGGCATCGACATAGAAGGCCATGCGGTGGTGGTGTGGGCCGATGAACTCGATCCCGAAGTCCTTGCCGGCCTAGCATCTACTCGCACCTACCCTTTGCGCTCGAGCTTTCAGGCCAGCTACAACATGGCCATCAACCTCGTGGGCCAGATGGGTAGGGCCAAGGCTCGCGAAGTGCTGGAAACCAGCTTTGCGCAGTTCCAAGCCGATCAATCGGTGGTGGGTCTGAGCGCCGAAGTGCGCAAGCTCAAGGAAGCCCAAGCCGGATACCAGCAGTCGATGCACTGCCACCTCGGTGATTTCACCGAATACGCCGCATTGCGCGATGAGATCAACGTAAAGGAGAAGAACGCCGGAAAGCTCGCCACCGCGCAGCGCAAGTCCGGGGCCGAAGAGTGCCTGGCGAAGATGCGCCCGGGGGATGTGTTCGTCATCCCGCGCGGGAAGCGATCCGGCGCCGCCGTGGTGATCGCTTCCGCCGACCGACCGCACGACCCACGTCCACAGGTCCTTACTCACGAACGCCAAGTGCGGCGCGTTTCCACGGTTGATGTGCCAATTGCGGTCCCCACCCTCGGTCGGGTGAAGGTGCCCAAGAACTTCTCAGCCAAGGATGCATCGATGCGCCGAGACCTCGCGCGCAAGGCGGTCAGTATCGCTGAAGATGCCGATGACCCATCGCCGATTGCCGCCACGACCGGCAACGACGAGGTAAGCGAACTACGCGCCCGCTTGCGCGCGCACCCGTGTCACGGTTGCCAGGACCGCGAAGCCCATGCTCGCTGGGCCGAGCGCTACTTCCGCACCGAGCGGCAGTTGCAGGACATCAATCGGCGCATCGCCACTCGCACTCACAGTATTGCCCGACAATTCGATCGGGTCTGCGAAACCCTTGTCGATCTGGGATACCTCGAGGGACAGGGCGACGATCTACGCATCACCGAGTCGGGTCGCATGCTTGGCGGCCTGTATTCGGAATCCGATTTGCTCATCGCCCAATGCCTTACTGCCGGGCAGTGGAATGAACTCCAGCCACACGAACTCGCTTCCGTTGTGGCCTGCGTTGTCTACCAATCGCGCAGGAGTGAGGGTGATATTCGCCCTGCGGTGCCCGGGGGACCGGTGGAAACGGCCGTCGATGAACTCTTCCGCACCTGGGCCAAACTCAGCGACGTCGAGCGCGCGCACAAGCTCAACTCCGGTCCGGAACCAGACGCAGGATTAGCCTGGGCCATCTACCGGTGGGCCAAGGGAGCATCCCTGCTCACCATCTTGACCAGTAACGACGTCAGCGCCGGTGACTTCGTTCGCTGGACTCGGCAGGTGATCGATGTCCTGGGCCAGATCCAGCAGGCCGCGGAGGACCCGAGCCTGACGGAGATCGCCGATCGGGCCGCGGCGGCCATCGATCGCGGAGTGGTCGGCTACGCCCCGGTCCTTGAGTAGTGCCTCCTTTAGCTTTCGTGGATAGCTCTTTGCTGTGATTGGGTGAAGGGGAAAACGTCCACCCAGGGTCAGGTCACAGTCCCCAGGGCGGTACGCGAAGGATTGGACTTACCGCCCCGGCTAGACCGGGTTTGCACCTGCTCGCATCGCGGCTTCGGCGAAGCGGCGTACGCCCCATTCATCGACGGTGTCCTGCCACGCCTTGGGATCCGACGGAGCGGACGGGATTGCAGTAGTCACGATGGATTTCACGTGTGGGATGGGGACGTCCCGGCGGATGGCACTGACCTGGATGGCGGTGCCCAGATAGTCAGCGTGGTCGGTGATCAGCCCTGCTAGGCGAGGCGTGAGTGGCTTGATGAGTGGTTCCGTTGCACATGCGCGCTGCACTCCAGTCAGGTCACCAAACTGCTGGATGAGTCGAACGGCGGTCTTGTCACCGACGCCGTGCACGCCGGGTAGTCCATCGGATGGATCTCCGCGTAGTGCGGCCACGTCGAGGTATTGCGCGGGAAAGACTCCAAAGCGTTCCTT
This sequence comes from Actinomycetes bacterium, assembly GCA_965662415.1. Classification (GTDB taxonomy): domain Bacteria; phylum Actinomycetota; class Actinomycetes; order S36-B12; family S36-B12; genus S36-B12. The sequence goes on from CBFIHB010000007.1 coordinate 29,535, forward strand.
GGTGGCTGCTGCGTCGAGTAGCGGCCAAGCGTCCATCCCACCCTTGATGGTCATTAGGACCCGAGTGGTGTCGTCCACCAGTTGCACGAAATCACGATCGCCGGTGACAACCACCGTTTGGAGTCCCTGCCCTGTGGCAACGTGCGCCAGAGTGCCGGCTACATCGTCGGCCTCGTAATCGTCGGCTCCCACAACAGGGACGCCCCACGCGCGCAAGATCTGATTGATGGCACCGATCTGTGGGCCGAGCTCGTCAGGTTCCTCCTCGGTGTCGTCGCTCTCGTCGGCGAGACGATGGGTCTTGTAACTGGGCAGGAGTTCCACCCGCCAGTCCGGGCGCCAATCGGTATCCCAGGCGGCGATCAGGGTGGTGGGGTCGAAGCGCTCCCGCAAGCGCTCGATGGTCTGCAGAAGGCCTCGGATCGCGTTGTGCGGATGGCCATCGGGCGCGGTCATGGATGAGGGCAGGGCGTAGAAGGAGCGGTAGTACAAAGACGCAGTATCGAGGATCAACACGTCCGGAGAGTGGTTCACGGCGGAAGTGTGACACGGCATACCTTTGGTGTGTGGACATCATCGAGCGCCTGCAGCAGGCGATGCCTCATCAGGGTCTAGCCGCGGTAATCATCACCCCCGGAGCCGATCTGCGATACGTGGCCGGCTATGACGCCAAACCGCTGGAGCGCCTCACGGCGCTGGTGATCCCGGCGGCGGGGGAGCCCTTCATGGTTGCCCCGGAACTCGAAGGTCACGAGGCGCGATCGAGCGCCTTCGGGTCTGCAGGTGGTGAGGTAGTCACGTGGGGGGAGACGGCCGATCCCTTTGCGATCGTCGCTGAGCGGATCGACGCGTTACCCGCCGGATCGGTGGCAGTCGATGACCACATGTGGGCCGAACGGGTGCTGAGGTTGCGCTCCTTACTGCCCGATCGCGAACAAGTCACTGCGGGTGGACTCCTGAGGGCTATGCGGATCGTCAAAACGGATGCCGAGATCCAATTCCTGCAACAGGCCGCCTCGGCCATCGACGCCGTCCACGCCCAAGTGCCGTCGATCCTGCGCCCGGGAATGACCGAAGCCCAGGCCGGCGCGATCATCGCCGATGCGATCCTGAAGGCCGGACACGTGTCCGTCGATTTCGTGATCGTGGGCAGCGGACCGAACGGCGCCAGTCCACACCATTCGGTCTCCGATCGGGTAATGCAGGCTGGTGATCCTGTAGTGGTCGATATCGGAGGCACTATGCCGTCGGGCTACTGCAGCGATTGCACGCGCACCTATGTGCTCGGTGAGCCAACGGATGAGTATCAAGCGGCCTACAACGTCCTGCTGGACGCGCAGCAGCAGGCGAGTGATCTCGTTGCACCGGGACGCACCTGCGAATCCATCGACGCCAAGGCTCGCGAGGTCATGGCAACTTCGACGTTCGGCGGCGCCCCACTTTCCGACTACTTCATCCATCGCATCGGTCACGGCATCGGGCTGGAAAGCCACGAGGAGCCATATCTGGTTCAGGGCAATGAAGACCCAGTGGAACCGGGGATGGCGTTCAGTGTGGAACCCGGGTTCTATGTCGAGGGCGAGTACGGGGCCCGGATCGAGGACATCGTCGTCTGCACCGCCGAGGGAGGACGAGCGTTGAACGCTCGGCCGCGCGAGCTGGTACGGATATCGGTGTGAGCGAAGCCGGACGCACGCTGCTCATCGGGGGTGTCGTCTACTCCCACAGTGATCCCTTCGCCACGGCCCTATTGATCGACGACGGTCGAATCGCGTGGGTGGGGGACGACTCCGGTGCTCAGGTGCATCTGGATATCGCGGACCAGGTGGTGCATCTCGATGGAGCATTCGTCGCGCCGGGCTTCGTCGATTCCCATATCCATGCCACCAGCACCGGATTGGTTCTGACCGCGTTGGATCTTTCGCAGGTGCGAAGTGCCAGCGAGCTGCTCGACGCCGTGCACGCTCATGCTAAGGACGTGCGAGGGGGATTGGTCTATGGACACGGCTGGGATGAGACGACATGGTCCGATCGCGAGTTGCCGACCCGCGCTGAACTCGATCGAGCGGCCTGGGGGAGTGAGGTGTACCTGGCTCGAGTGGACGTGCACTCGGCGTTGATATCCAGTGCGTTGGTGGCGCGGGTCCGCGCCATCACCGAGCAGGAGGGCTATTCCGCCGATGGCCCCGTACAGCAAATCGCCCACGAGATGGCCCGCACAGCAGCCCTCGAGAGGCTCTCGTCCACTTCCCGCGAACAAGCTCAGCAAGCCACGTTGCATGCAGCACTGGCCAACGGGATCGTCGCCGTCCACGAAATGGCCGGACCGTCCATCGGCGGTGCGCACGATGCCCGAGCCTTAAAGGAACTCGCCGACACTGGACTACTGCCGAAAGTGAGCGTGTACTGGGGC
>CBFIHB010000008.1:0-31804 GCA_965662415.1 Actinomycetes bacterium
TGGTGTCGCTTCGGCCGAGTGACGAACCGGTGGATCAGCGGACCGTGTCAGTCTCTCGGGGAGATGTGAGCGCCACGGTGACCGCAAGTGGCACTGTGGAGCGAGCGGGCATCGTAGATCTATCCTTCGCGACCGGCGGAACTGTCACCGGTGTCAACGTCCAGCCCGGCGATGTCGTCACCGCCGGATCGGTTCTTGCGACAGTCGACGACACTGCAGCACTCCAACAGTTGGCTGCAGCGGAATCCTCACTTGCCCAAGCTGTGCAGGGCGCGGCGTCGGGCGATGCCTCGGTCTCGAGCGCGAGCGTTGCCTTATCGAACGCGAAGCGAGTAGCTAGGCAAACGAACAAGCGCAACAAACTCGCGGTGACACAAGCCGAGGAATCGCTTGCTGTGGCTCAAGACTTGTGGGACGAAACGTGTCTAGATCCAAATAACTTGATGTGTCCGAATCCGTCCGCACAATCGCAATTGAAGTCAGCACAGGCGAGTGTCGATTCTGCTCAGCGTGCCTTCGACACCTCGGTTGAGAACGCGGCGAACAATGCGATCGGCTATGACATTGCGGTGAACCAGGCCGGTGAGCTCTTGACTCAAAGGCAAAACCAGGAGAACAGCGCCTGTGATGGCGCTGGTTCTGGTACGTCGGTGTGCACGAGCGCGCAAACGGCAACTGTCACTGCTCGGCAGGCGTATGACAACGCGGTGCGGGCACGGACCACCGGCCTGCTGGTCGATCAACAGGCTCAGCAAACGGCATCGCTGAGCCTGGCGAGCGCCAATGTCGCACTCCAGAAGACGCAGGCCGACCTGCGTAAGGCAGGCGACGATGCCGTGAGATCAGCGCGGCAGGCGCTGCAGAGCGCTGAGCGTGTCTACGACCAGGGGAAGGTGGCTGGCCAACAGTCGGTGTCGTCAGCCCAATCTGCATTGACGTCGGCGCTCGCCTCGCAGGAAGCCATCGAGTTGCCCGATGGTGAGGAGTTGAATTCGGCCCAAGCGGCCATCGTCGCGGCGCAGTCCGGTGTCGATGTGGCTGAGCAGGCTCTCGAGGAAGCTTCGCTCGTGAGTCCCGTCGCTGGACTGATCGGTCAGGTGCCCTACGTGGTGGGTGAGTCGGCAGCCACCGCGGGGGCGACGGGGGGCATCACGGTAATTCCCGACGGTCCATTGGAGATCGTCGCTGACTTCGCGGAGTCGGATGCGTCGGGAATCGCGGTAGGTGCAGAGGCCACCGTGACCTTCGATGCGCTTGCGGGAGCCGAGGCGGTTGGATCGGTTGTGGCGGTCGATCCGGTGGCAACGACCGGAGCATCAGGGCTAGTCACCTACCGGGTCCGGATCCAGGTGAACGATCCGCCCGAGTCGGTTCGCGAAGGCATGACGGCGTCGGTCTCAGTCCTCGTCGCACGATCACCGGACACCTTGTTCGTGCCGCAGGGAGCTATTACCGGGTCGGGAGATCGGGCGTCGGTCCTGTTGCTCGGCCCCGATGGCGAGGCTGTGCGCACGCCGGTGACGATCGGCTTGCAGGGTGATGCCGGCACCGAGGTCACGGCGGGGTTGAACGACGGTGACGTCCTCGTCATTCCCTCGGCGGACGACGTTGCATTCCCCGACGGTGGCGTACCCGGCTCGGGCCGCGACTCCGACCCCGACGGTCCCTTCGGAGGGGGCGGCGAGTGAGGGTCCCGGTCGTCCAGATGGAGGACATCACCAAGGTCTACGGTGACGGAGAAGCCGAGGTCCGTGCCGTGGACGGGGTCTCGTTGACAGTCGCGACGGGCGAGTACGTGGCCATCATGGGGGCATCAGGATCGGGCAAGTCGACTCTCATGAACATCATCGGGGCGTTGGATGTGGCGACCACGGGTACTTACCGGATCGATGGAGTCGACATCGGCGATCTCGATGACGATGCACTATCCCTTGTCCGCAACCGTCGCATCGGTTTCATTTTCCAAGCGTTCAACTTGATTCCACGCATGAGTGCGGCCGCGAATGTCGAGCTTCCTTTGATGTATCGGGGAGTGCGTAGGTCGGAGCGTCGGCGCCGTGCTTTGGATGCCCTAGGCAAAGTCGGTCTTGCAGATCGCGCGCACCATCAACCGAACGAGCTCTCCGGAGGTCAGCAGCAGCGTGTTGCCGTGGCGCGGGCACTAGCCATGGAACCGTCGTTGATGCTCGCGGACGAACCAACGGGCAACTTGGACTCGAAGTCGACGGCGGATGTTCTCGATCTTCTCGATGAAATCCACTCGGATGGAAAGACTATCGTCATCATCACCCACGAGGACGAGGTAGCGGCTCGGGCTGATCGTGTGGTCACACTGCGTGACGGGCGCATTGAATCCGATGTGCTGGCGGCCGCACGATGATCTTCATCGAAGCACTCAGGAGCGGTTGGCAAGCGATCCTCGCCAATCGCTTGCGGTCGATCCTGACCACGCTCGGCATCATGATCGGTGTTGCGGCGGTCATCATCTTGGTTGCATTCGGTCAGGGTGCCTCGAACTCGGTTACCTCGAGCATCCAATCCCTCGGTAGCAATCTGCTCACGGTGACTGGCGAGAACCCCAACCGGGGTGGCGAGATCGTCAATCCATCCATTCAGGATCTAACGGTGGAGGATGCGGCTGCCTTGAACGATGCGGTAGCAGCCCCGGATGTCGCCGGAGCCGCTCCGGAGAAGCGGGCTGCCGTTACCTGCACCATCGGTGATCTGAGTCATTCGACTCAGATGATCGGTACGTGGCCGGCCTACTTCGAGATCACCAACTCGCCGGTAGCCACTGGTGCCTATTTCAGCAACGCCGATGAACTCTCCGCGCGCCGCATCGTGGTCATCGGGAGCACGGTCGCCGAGGAGTTATTCCCCGACAGTGATCCGCTGGGCAAGCGCATCTCCTGCAACGGCGCTCCATTCACAGTCGTTGGTGTGCAAGAAGAGAAGGGGGCGTCATTCACGAACCCGGACGACATCGTCATCGCCCCCATTACCGCGGTGGAGAATTCGATTACTGGCTATGGTGAGGTCAGTTCGATTTCCGTCCAAGCCACCTCGCCGGAGACCACGGATCTGGCTGAAGAGCAGATCATCGCCATCCTCGACGACCGACACGGGACGCAAGAAGGAACCCGCGACTTCGAGGTCTTCAATCAGGCCAGCCTCCTCGAGACGGCCAACACCGCTTTGGGTGTCTTCACCGCACTCCTCGGTGCAGTCGGAGCGATCAGTCTGCTCGTCGGCGGAATCGGTATCACCAACATCATGTTGGTTTCGGTGACCGAGCGCACACGGGAGATCGGAATCCGTAAGGCGATCGGCGCATCTAGGCGATTCATCTTGCTGCAGTTCCTATTGGAAGCGACAGTGTTATCGCTTTTCGGAGCAACCGCCGGCGTGGGCATAGCCATCTTGGTCGCGCAGGTGGAAGTGGCCGGTATATCTCCGTCCGTCGTTCCTATCTCTGTCGTGGGTGCCTACGTGATCAGCGTGGCCATCGGCTTGTTCTTTGGCAGTTATCCGGCCAAGCGGGCGGCATCCCTACGACCGATTGAGGCGTTGCGACATGAGTGAGGATCAGCAGATGGCCGAATCCCAGGCTGTGGACGACCAGAGCAATTCCGCCGATGAACTGGCCGCCCTTCTCGCAAAGCGTGGCAAAAAGGGCCGGGCGCGATCGACGTCGATCCTCATCGGTGTGCTCGTGCTACTCGTAGGGATCTTCATTGGGATCGGGCTAGGTCGTGCCACCGCGCCGGACTCCGGCGGCGGACCGGGAGTTTCGCAAAACGAAGGTCCGCCTCGTGGTGGGCCGTTCGGAAGGAACCGGGACTGATTCAGGTGGCAGCCGGATTACGGACTCATTAGCCTGCCGCGATGGACGTAGTCGAATTCAGCCCAACGAGGGATCAGTACGCGTACACCTTCGGCGGCGTAACACCGGTCCGGCGCATCAAGCCAGGAACCGCTTTGCGGCTGTGGTCACAGGATGCCTTCAATGACACTTTGCGATCAACCTCGGATCTGGCTTCGGACAAGGTCGATCTTCGCTACGTGAACCCGCAGACCGGTCCCTTCTACGTCGAGGGCGCCGAACCCGGGGATTGCCTCGTTTTGCACATGGTCGACATGACGCCGGCCCGCAGCTATGGCGTCTCCTCGGCGATCCCGTTCTTCGGCGGCCTAACCTCCACAGATCGCACGGCGATGCTTCAAGACGCGCTACCGGACACAACATGGATCTACGAGGTCGATAGCGCATCCAACACGGTCGGCTTCCAAACGCGCTTTGCCGATGTCGACATGGAGATCGCGCTGCCGATCGAGCCGATGCTCGGAACCGTCGGTGTAGCACCGTCCGGTGGTGAGGTGCGCTCCTCTCTTGTACCTGAGCGTTTCGGTGGCAACATGGACACCCCGGAAATGAAGCCTGGCGCCACCTGCTACCTCGGAGTGAATGTCGAGGGTGCCCTTTTCAGCCTTGGAGACGGCCACTACCGCCAAGGCGAAGGGGAAAGTTGCGGAACCGCAGTCGAGGGCGCAATGACCACCACGGTCATCGTCGAGCTAGTCAAGGGAGCAGCCCCTGCGTGGCCCCGGCTCGAGCACGACGATGCGTTGATGGCCGTCGGCTCCTCCCGGCCGATGGAGGATGCTTGGCGCATCGGCAATGTAGAGATGATCCGCTGGTTGCAGGAGTTGTACGGCCTGCACCAGATGGATGCCTACCAACTCCTGTCGCAGACATCGAAAGCACCGATCGCGAATGTGGTCGACGCGAACTACAGCACTGCGATCAAGGTGCACAAGGATCTGCTGCCGGCGGCTGACGCCTACTCCGGCATCCACCAATCACTACGCGCGCTTGCGCGGTCACTGTAGAAGGAGATCGGATATGGACCTGCGAATGCACGGACTCACCGCCGTAGTCAGCGGTGGCACCAAGGGCATTGGGCGAGCTGCAGTCGAGATGTTCCTGGAAGAGGGAGCGAACGTCGCCTTCTGCGCACGCAACGCCGACGAGGTCGCGGCGGCCGAGAGCGAGCTCTCGATGATCGGGCCGACAGTCAAGGGAAGCGCGCTCGATGTAGGTGATCGCGATGCATTGGAAGCCTGGATATCGGATTCAGCGCAAGCCTTCGGTGGTATCGACATGCTCGTGGCGAATGTGAGCGCACTGGCAATTCCTGATTCGGAGGAGAATTGGGAAACCAGCTTCAACGTCGACATGATGCACACCGTGCGGATGGTCAACGCTGCGATGCCCCATCTGGAGAAAAGCGAGCACGCCTCGATCGTCACCGTTTCCAGTGTGAGTGGTCGCGAAGTCGATTTTGCCTCAGGTCCCTACGGGACGATGAAGAGCGCGATCATCGCGTACACGCAAGGACTCGCACACCACTTGGCAGGACGAAGGATCCGAGCCAACACCGTCTCTCCGGGAAACACCTATTTCGAAGGTGGAGTATGGGAGCAGATCGAAGGTGGCAACCCGGAGTTGTACTCGATGGCGCTCGGATTGAATCCAACGGGTCGGATGGGCGAGCCGCGCGAGATGGCCGGTGGGATCGTCTTCCTATCGAGCCCGGTGTCGAGCTTCACCACGGGAACCAACCTGGTTATCGATGGTGCCTTGACCAAGGGCTTGCACATCTAGTGCGCTCTGACTGGCGCTAGCCCCAGGTAGCGTCGGTGACGAGACCGTCGTCCGTGGTCAGTGTGAGTCGATCGGTTCGGTAGTCCATCGTGACCGCTTGGGGCTCGCCATCTATCGTGCCCAATCGCCAGACATAGCCGGCGTCCTCGATCCGAGCTGTCGCTTCATCCTGCGGCAGCGGTTCGGTAAGCAGTTCGGCGACGAACGCGGTCTGCTCAGGCGTGATGTCCGGGTTCACAGCTTCCTCCGTCTGACTTGGCGCTGGCTCAGTGTCCTGCTGCTCCGAACAGGCGGAGAGGGTGAACGCGGTGAGCCCCAGCATCACCGAGGCGATGCTGGCCGTGACCGTGCTGGCGGTTCTGGCAGCGCGGGCCTTGCTTGTTGTGGATGTGGACACGTGTGACTCCCGAGTTGGCTGACGTTCTCATCCTTTGACGCAGCACCGTCTATGTGGGATCCGAGTGGCGGTCACGGTTCGGTCACTGTTGGCGAGCGAGCAACTGCTTGCGGTAATCCATGAGGTCCTTGCTTCGGTTCACTCCCACAACACCGACGAGCTCGCCGTCCTTGCGGTATTCCACGATGCAATCTCCGTCGAGATTGCCGTCAACCAGCACCGGCTCACCCAAACCCGGCATTCCGAACGATTGGATGTTGAGGTCGTACTGATCGCTCCAGAATGATGGCAGGGCCGAGAAGGGTGCGGTCTCGATCTCGGCGCCGGTGAGGAGCGTCGCGAGGGTCTTGCCCGCATGTCGCCCGATCTCGGTCGGCATGTTCCAGTGCTCGATGCGCCACGGACCACCGGGGAAGAGTGCGTTGGGGTGCCGCGCGATGTCCCCCACAGCGACCGCCGGAACGGGGCTGTCGATGACTCTCAGTGACTCATCCACCAGCACACCGTCGGATAGATCGAGGCCATTTCCTTCGAGCCATTCGACATTCGGTACCGATCCGACTGCTTCCAGCACGATGGTTGCCGGAATCGCCGTGCCGTCGTCGAGCCGGACGCCGGTCACCCGGTCCTCGCCGAGGAACTCAGTGACGGTCCTTCCCATATGGAAGCGGACGCCGTTGTCCTCATGATGCCGGCGCATCGCCGCACCGAATTCGGGGCCGAGCGGCCGGATCAAAGGCTCCTCATCGAGCGCGACGACATCTACTTCCGCCCCCAGTTTGCGCGCCGTTGCGGCTACCTCGCAGCCTATGAATCCTGCCCCCAAGATGACCAAATGGCTCCCGGGGCCGAGTTGATCGCGCAGGTGCGCGGCATCGTCGGCGCCTCGAAGTAGAACCCGGCCGGTGGTGGGACCAGGGATGGGCAGTTGCCTCGGCCGGATACCGGAAGCAATCACCAGCCCTGAGAAGGGGAGCACCTGTCCGTTATCGAGGGTGATGGTCGAACCAGCGAGATCACTCGCGACGACGCGGCTGCCAAGGCGCCACTCGACGTCGTCGATGGACGCGCGACGGCGAAAGTGCAGATCATCGACGTCCACGCCACCGGCGAGCGCCTCCTTCGACAACGGTGGGCGGTTATAGGGCAGGTGTGGTTCATCCCCGACTACCACGATGTGTTCGTCAAAGCCGGCACCGCGTAGCGCTTCGGCAGCACGGAGTCCGCCGAGGCCGGCACCCACGATTACCACGGGATCGCTATCGCTCATGACACGGTCAGGCTAATGGCCTGCATCGGGCAGGCATCGGCTGCATTCTCCAGATCTGCAAGACGGTCGTCGTCGGCCTGGGAGAGGAATTGCAGGGCGCCGGAATCGTCGAGGAAGAAGATGTCCTCGGCGTCGAAACAGCATCGGCCGTAGTTATCGCACACTGCTGGGTCTACATCGATGGTGATCATGGGTTGTCCTTTCGTCCGCTTTGCTTACCGGAATTACCGTGCCCGAAGTCCGGTAAGGGGCGTCCCAGTGGAAAGACAAATGCGGGTAAGGAGGGATCGCAACCGGTACTAAGCGGGGGCGGGGATGGCATCGGCGGTCTCGGGGACATCAATGGGGATTGCGGGCCCGAATCCGTCGAAGACGAACAGGCTCACAGCCTCCACCGAATCGCCATCGGTGCTTCGGGTCGCGTATTCGCGCAACACACGAAGGATTCGGTCCGCTTCGTCGATCCAGATGGTCGCAGTCAAGGAGCCGGTCGTCGGGTCGAAGACGGTGGTTTCCTCCGTACTGAAGCCCATGACCACCCCATCGGGTGGGAGTTGAGCGGTGAACTTCATCGTCGGGACCCCGAGAACATCTTCGGTACCTTCTGCTTGGACGCTCTCAGGTGACTCCAGGCCGCTCAGTGGTTCGAACGCCACAGTGGTCGGTAGGTTCATCGGCTCGTCGAACCACGTTCCGTCGAGTTCCACGAAATGACCGTTTGCTGAGCGAATCTCCCGAATCACTGCGCGATCATCGGTCCAGGTGATGTCCCCGAAACCGGTGGTGATGTCAATGAACCCTTCGCCGAGTTCGATGCGTTCGAATCCCTCGACGTTCGTGATCAGTTGCGCGTCTATGTCGGTCTGTCCGGCTGCTGTGGTGGTTTCCAGGGCGCGGTTCCAGCGCTGCTGGGGATCGATTGCGGGGTCCGGCTCGGATTCAGCCTCAGACGAGCTCTCCGTTGGCGTGACAGAACCCGGTGATTCGCTGGAAGTAACCTCGCCGGCATCCGGCGCAGGTGTGTCCGCGGTCGAGCACGCGGCCAGCGCCAGCATCGAAATGCCGACTACGGCGATGATCCGAGTGGGTTCCACCCGGCAAGTGGATCACACGATCAGCGATCCCGGAGGACACGACGCAGGATCTTGCCCGATGCGGACTTGGGGATCTCATCGGTGAAGACGACGTCGTGCACGACCTTGTAGGTGGCCACATGTTCGGCGGTGAACGCGGTGATCTCCTCGGCGGTCAACTCCGCACCAGGTTGCAGCACGATGAAGGCTCGGGGGTGCTCACCGGCCTCCTCGTCCGGCACACCGATCACGGCAGCATCGGCAATGGCTGGATGGGTCAGGAGTAGTGCTTCGAGCTCGGCGGGTGCCACTTGGAAGCCCTTGTACTTGATGAGCTCCTTGACCCGATCGACGATCGTGAGGTGCCCATCTTCGTCTATAAAGCCGACGTCCCCGGTGTGCAACCAGCCATCGGAGTCGATCGTCTCTGCGGTGGCTTCGGGGTTGTTCAGATAGCCGCGCATCACCTGCGGTCCGCGGACCCACAACTCACCTACTGCTCCGACGTCCTGGTCGTCGCCGCCTTCGGTATCCACGATGCGGCATTCGGTGTTGGCGACTGTCACACCGCAGGTCCCCGGCTTGAAGCCACCCATGCGGGTGACGTGGGAAACCGGACTCATCTCGGTCATGCCGTATCCCTGGACGACCTCGCAATTAATCCGCCCGGCCGCCTCCTGGGCCAAGTCGGCACCGAGGGGTGCAGCGCCCGAGAAGACCTGGCGCAGGCTGGACAGGTCGTACTGATCGACGAGTGGGTGCTTGGCCAGGGCGAGGACGATCGGCGGCACCGCGAATAGGCGAGTGATCTTGTGCTCTTGGATCAACGACAGACTTTGCTCGAGGTCGAAGCGCGGCACCGTGACGATCGTCGCGCCGCGGCTTAAGAAGAAGTTCATCAGGACCTGCATGCCGTAGATGTGGAAGAACGGCAGAACAGCGAGGACGACCTCACCGTCTTGGACCTCTAGTGCGTCCTCGCACTGGACCAGGTTGGCCACCAGATTCTGGTGCGTCAGCATGACGCCTTTCGGGAAGCCGGTGGTTCCGGAGGAGTAGGGAAGAACCACGATCTGCTCATCGGGGTCGACGGCCACCTGATCGATTGGCGCGCCCATCAATTCGGTAAACGGGACCATGCCCTCTGGGGCTTCGCCCATGATGACGATCTCATCGACCTGGGATGCCGCTGCAGCCTCCACAGCCGTCTCGGCGAACATCGCGATCGTGATCAGCATGGTTGAACCCGAATCGCGAAGTTGGAAGTTCACTTCCTCGGCGGTGTAGGTCGGGTTGATGGTGCTCACTGCAACCCCGGCCGTGGCGGCGCCATGGAAGACGATCGCGAACTCCGGAATATTCGGGGACATCAGGGCGATGGTGGAGCCGGGACCTAGGCCGCGCGCCTGCAAGCCGCCAGCGAAGGCGCGGACGGCACCGGCGAATTGCGCGTATGTGTAAGTGCGGCCGCTCGGACCATCGATGAACGCAGGTCGATCCGGGACCCGGTTTGCCTCGCGCAAGACGTGCTCGGTGACCGTGGTTGCCGGGATTTCGACATCGGGCAGTGGGCTGCGGTGGACGATCATTGGCTCTCCCCTCGAAAGTCTGGCTCGAGTCTGGCAATCCCGACGTCCTCGCGGAGGGCTTTTACACAAAAATGCGTGGGGGCCCCAGCAAGAACTGGGACCCCCACGGCACGTGCGCGACGCCACTTACATGCTGGCGCCAGTTCCGTCCAACCACTGGTTGACGGTGTCGGTGTTCGCGCTGATCCACTCAGCAGCTGCTTCCTCGGGACTTGCGCCACCCTCGATCGCCGCGGCTACGGCGTTCTGGTCGCCATTCGTCCACTCGAAGTTCGACACCAAGGTGGCAAACGGTGAGCCGGAACCAAGGAGTTCCGACGTTGCCAACTTGACCAGCGGAGTCTGCGGGTAGTCGGTCAACCCGCTTGCCTCGGCCGTGTCTGCCCAGTCGTTCTCCGGGAAGTTGACTCGGCAGAGCTCGACTTGAGCCAGGAAGTTCTGTGGCTCGTAGAAGTAGCCCAGCCCCGGCTCCTGATTCTCGGCGGCCTGCGTGAACATCTCGATCAACGCAGCCTCAGACCCGGTGTTGATGACCTGGTAGTTGAGGTCGTAGGCGTTGATGATCTTCTCGCCGATGGTGGTGTACCCGGGCGGCCCCTCGTACCAGGCGCCCTTGCCACCGGACTCCGGTGTCACGAAGAGCTCGGCGTATTCGTTCAACTTCGTTCCGTCGGAGATATCCGGGTACTCCTCACACATCCACTGTGGAACGTACATGCCGATCAGGCCGACGTTGCCGTTGAATCCTGCTTCTTGGATGGCCCCGCGATCGACCCACTCTTGCCAGCGGCCGCCGCCCCAGTCCTCGATGATCACGTCGACCGAGCCGGCTTCCATGGCGTCGTAGGTGACGCCAGCTTCTTCGAGCTGGATTTGCTCGATGTTGCAGCCGAGGGCATCGCGGGCCACATCCGACAGCACCTGGGCGGACGCTGTGTAACCGACCCAGGCATGCATGGCCACGCCCCAGTCACCGCAGTCGGCGACCATGACTTCCTCTTCAGGCATCTCCTCCGCGGCCTCTTCCTCGGGTGCCTCTTCGGCAGCCGTCTCTTCCGCTACGGCTTCCTCGGTGGCCTCGGTGGCCGCCTCATTCACGTCGCCGCCACACGCGGCGAGCACCAGGCTGGCCGCAGCCAGCACCGGAAGCACGGCGAGGCGCTTCCGTAGGTGATTCCTCATACCTTCATCCCTTCAGGGTTACCGGCGTTCAGGGTGAACGCGGGTTTTGCAGCCCGCCCTTATGCGGGCTTCTTCTCATTGCGACGCGCTCCGGCTTGCGCGATGCGGTCCATGACAACACCTAGCAAAACGATCGCTAAGCCTGCCGCCAGCCCCTTGCCCTGCAACTCCGGTTTGGACTGACCAACGATGACCAGGTAGCCCAAGCCACCTGCTCCTACGAACCCGCCGATGACTACTACGGCGAGAACGAAGATCATGCCTTGGTTGGCACCAAGGAGAAGCGACCGCTTGGAAGCGGGTAGCTGCACCTTGGTGACAACCTGGGTGGTACTCGATCCAGACGACACGGCTGCCTCGACCATGTCCTTCGGTACTCCTCTGACGCCGTCAGCGACTACCCGAACGACAACGGGAGTCGCGTAGAAAACGCCGCACACGATGGCCGCGAAACGGGACGGCCCGAATAGCGCGAGGACTGGAACGAGATACACGAAGGCCGGAAGTGTCTGGCCCGCATCGAGGATCGGCTTCAGGGCACGTTCCACACGCGGAGATCGACCGGCGAGTACTCCCATGACAACGCCGATCAGCATCACGATCGTGGTCGCGATCAGGACTTGCGTGAGTGTCACCATGGCGTCATTCCACAGGCCGATGAGGACAACGGCGCCGAGCAGGATCACCGAGAGAATGGCCACGAATCGTCCACCGATGATGGCGGCGAGTAAGGACACCGCAATGATCGTGATGTACCACGGTGTATTCGCAAGAAGTGATTCAACTCTGTTCAGAACGTGGATCGTGAAGTTCTCGTTGAGGCCGATGGTCAGGAAGTAGAAGGTCGAGGTGATCCATTCGGTTACCGCGTCGGCAGCCGAGGCGATGTAGTCCCCGATGACCAGTTGCTCGGGAAAGACTGCTGCCCAGAGTTGGAATCGGGAAAGGTAGACGGCGATCAGGGTCGCGATTCCGGCAGCTATCAACCCGATCCGGCGACGTATCAGCGCGGGTCCCTCAGGGGGGAGATCCCCGCTGTGCTGGACCGCCGCAGTGGTCGAACGATCGAGCATCACCGCGAGGAACACGACTGCGAGGCCGGCCACCACTCCGTCCCCCACGTTTCGGATAGTGAGCGCTTCGATCACCGGCTTGCCCAAGCCCGGTGCGCCGATCAGGGCTGCGATAACAACGAAGGAGAGCGCAGCGAGAGTTGTTTGGTTGATGCCCAAGATGATCGTCCGACGGGCCATCGGCAGTTGCACCTTGCGCAGCATCTGCCATCGGGTCGATCCCATCGACTCGGCGGCTTCGATCGGGCCGGCCTTCAGGCTGCGGATCGCATGCGCGGTAATGCGGACACAGATCGGGATGCTGTAGATCATCGTCGCGATAGTGGCGGCGGCAATACCGATCAGGAAGACCAAGGCCAGTGGGGCGAGGTAGACGAGAGTGGGCAGGATTTGCGCAAGATCGAGAACCGGTCTGATGAAGGCCATAACTCGGGCGCTCAAACCGGCCCAGATTCCGATCGGCAACGCGATGGCCAAGGACAGCAGGACCGCGCCGATGGTCATCGCGAGGGTGTCCATCGTGTAGGTCCAAACACCGAGCATTCCGCACGCGGTCAGCAGTCCCATGGATAGCAGCGACGTGCGCCAGTTGGAGGAGGCGTACACCACGTACCCGACGATCGCGACCACCCCGAACCAGCCGATGACCGGGATTACGTTGCCGCTCGCGGGCACTGCGATGAGGGCGCGAATGAGTTCGACGAACCCCTCGATGCCGCCACGAATGGGATTGAAGAAGTAGATGAAGATAGGAGCCTCGGAGCGGCTGCCCCGGATCGAAGCGGCGAATTCGCGCAGCCAATCGGTAGCCGGAGTATTCGTAGCCGTCGAGAGTTCCAGAGTGTGCACTCCGGCGAAGATCGTGCCCAGGATGATCCACGCCGCGAGTACCAGCAGAACCAACGTGCTGCGTTTGTGGAGCCAGGACGGCAGAGCGTCGATTGGACTCACGTTGCACTGCCCTCGGAGGCGTCGTCGGCTACGAGATGCAAGATGTCGTCCTTGCCTATGACGCCGATCGGTTGTCCGGCACGCTGAACGCCCACCGCTCCGCTCGAAGAGACGATCTGCGGAATCGCGTCTCGCACGATCACTTCAGCGTCGACAGGAGCGCCCGAGACTTCTTCGCCCTCGCGTGCGGGTCGAGCCAAGTAGCCGGCGGTGAGGACATGTGACTTGGGAATGTCATTGGTGAAGTCGGCTACGTAGTCGTCCGCCGGGTGCATGACCAGGTCTGCTGGGGTGGCCATTTGCACGATGTCACCGTCGCGCATGATCGCAATCCGATCGCCGAGCTTCATCGCTTCAGCGAGATCGTGCGTGATGAAGACCATGGTTTTGTTCAGGTCTTGATGCAATCTCTTGACTTCGTTTTGCATGTCACGTCGGATCAGAGGATCCAGCGCACTGAAGGGCTCATCGAGGAACATGACTTCGGGATTCACGGCGAGCGCGCGGGCCAAGCCGACGCGCTGTTGCATGCCACCGGAAAGCTGCTCGGGGAAGTGGTTTGCGTAGCCCTCGAGTCCGACGAGATCGATGACTTCGAGTGCGCGTGCGTGCCGGGTCTCCTTTTTGACGCCGTTGACTTCGAGTGAGTACGCGATGTTGTCGATCACTCGGCGGTGCGGTAGCAGGCCGAAGTGCTGGAAGACCATGGAGAACTTGGTCCTGCGAAGTTCGCGAAGTCGCGATTTCGATGCAGTGAGGATGTCCTCGCCCTCGACGAAGACTTCACCCGCCGTCGGTTCGATCAGCCGAGTTAGGCAGCGAACGAGAGTGGATTTGCCGGAGCCGGAAAGACCCATGACGACGAACACCTCGCCGTTGGCTACATCGAAGGAGGCATCGCGAACGGCTGCTACACACCCGGTCTTCTCCAACAGCTCAGGACGAGGGAGCCGTTCATCGGGTGAGCCGATGATCTGATCGGCTCTTTCCCCGAAGATCTTCCATAGTCCCCGCACGGAGATCGCCGCGTCGGTGCGCACCTCGCTGGGTGCTTCGCTGGTGATCGTCATTGACGCTCCTTGCTCGGCACGTCGAACCAGCCGCTTGGTTCAGGATTGAGGTTCTGATAGACGTGCTTGGCTTCGAGGTACTCGTGGAAACCTTGCGTTCCGAGTTCACGGCCGACCCCGGATTGCTTGAAGCCACCCCATTCGGCTTGGGGCAAATACGGGTGAAAATCGTTGATCCAGATGGTGCCGTGGCGCAGGGCGTTCGCGACCCGCTGCGATTTGGACGCGTCCTTCGTCCACACGGCACCGGCGAGGCCGTAGTAGGTGTCGTTAGCGATCCGAATGGCTTCGGCTTCATCGCGGAAGGTCTCGACGGTAAGAACCGGTCCGAAGGATTCCTCCTGCACACATGCCATTCCCGCAGAGCAATCATCGAGGATCGTCGGCAAGTAGTAGTAGCCATCCGTGAGCCCGGGATCAGTCGGTGCCCGACCACCACAACGCAATCGCGCCCCCTCACTGAGCGCATTTGCCACGTAGGCCGCGACCTTGTCGCGATGAGCCGCGCTGATGAGCGGCCCGGTCTGCGCTTTCTCATCGTCCGGTCCACCCAGCCGGATCCCCTCGGCGGCGGTCACGAGTACATCGACGAACTCATCGTGGATGCTCTCCTCGACGATGAGGCGTGCTCCTGCTGAACACACTTGTCCGGAATGCAAGAAGACTGCGGTAAGTGCGTTGTCGACGGCTGCATCCCAGTCGGCGTCAGCGAAGACGATGTTCGGATTCTTGCCGCCGAGTTCCAAGGCGACCTTCTTCACCGTGGGCGCTGCTGCCGCCATGATGATGCGACCGGTGGCGAGCCCTCCGGTGAAGGAGACGAGATCGATGTCCGGGTCGCTGGCCAAGGGTGCTCCAGCGGTCTGTCCGGCACCGAGGATCAGGTTGCCCACACCCGGAGGCATCCCGGCGTCGACGAGGTACTGCATCAGCAGGATCGTTGTGTGCGGGGTTAACTCGCTTGGCTTCAGGACGAACGTGCAGCCCGCGGCGAGTGCCGGTGCCACCTTCCAACTGGCTTGCAGCAATGGGTAGTTCCACGGGGTGATGAGCCCGCACACGCCAACCGATTCATACTGCACGCGCGAGAGGGTCGAGACATCGCCGGTGTCGATGACGCGGCCGGCTTCCTTGGGAATGAGTCCGGCGAAGTAGCGAAAGCACGACACGACATCGGCTACGTCGTACCGAGATTCGACGAGTCGCTTGCCTGTGTCGCCTGACTCCGCCGCGGCCACTGTCTCGATTTCGGCCTCGAGGCGGTCGGCTACCGCAGAAAGGAGTTTCGCGCGGTCCCATGCGGATGCAGTTCGCCACGGAGAGGAATCGAAGGCGCGTCGAGCCGCTGCGATGGCCCGGCGCGTGTCGGTTTCATCGGCTTCGGGGACGGCTCCCACTGGCTTTCCATCTGCCGGGCAGCAGATCTCCCTGGTTCTACCGCTGGCTGCGCTGACCCACTTTCCGTCGATGAGTAGCGCATCCACCAGAAAGATCCCCTCCTCAGGCCCCGGTCGCCTGAGCGGTCGGCGGCACGTGATCGCGGTGACGATAGAACGGAACAGCCTCCGGTGGGAGCGGTTTTACCCCAATGATGCGATCTGCTGTCTTCTCCGCGATCATCATCGTGGGTGCGTAGATATTGGCGTTGGTGATCGTGGGCATAACCGAGGCGTCAACCACCCGTAGCCCTTCGATTCCGTGGACGCGCAGCGTTTCGGGGTCCACGACGGCCATCTCGTCCACACCCATCTTGCAGGTGCATGAGGGGTGGTAGGCGGTTTCCCCGTCTCGGCGCACCCAGTCCAGGATCTGCTCATCGGTACGTACATCCGCACCAGGGGAGATCTCCCCGGCGCTGTAGGGATCGAAAGCCGATTGGCTAAGGATGTCTCGAGCCACCGCGATCGCCTCGACCCACTCCCTCTTGTCTTGGTCGGTCGTCAGGTAGTTGAAGCGGAGGGCTGGTGCCTTCGTGGGGTCCGTCGAGGTGATCTGCACGGTGCCGCGCGCATCGGAGAACATCGGCCCGATGTGCACCTGGTAGCCGTGGCCGCTCTCGGGTGCTGTTCCGTCGTAGCGCACGGCGATCGGCAGGAAGTGGAACATCAAGTTGGGGTAGTCGACATCCTCGTTGCTACGGGCGAAGCCGCCACCCTCGAAATGGTTGGATGCGCCCGGGCCGGTGCGTCCGAACAGCCACGCGGCTCCGATGAAAGGCCGGCGCCAGAACTGCAAGTTCGGATTCAATGAGACGGGCTGCTTGCATGCGTGCTGTACGTACACCTCGAGGTGGTCTTGCAGGTTTTCGCCCACTCCCGGCAGGTGGTGGATCGGATCCACGCCCACCGAGCGGAGATGCTCGGAGTCGCCGATGCCGGACAGTTGCAGTAGTTGCGGCGAGTTGATCGCACCACCACTCAAGATCACTTCGCCTGCGGAGACGTCGTAGGTCTTGCCACCGCGACCGCGAACTCGCACACCGGTCGCGCGCTTGCCCGACATCAGGACCTTGGTGGCCAGCGAGCGAGTGCGGATTGTGAGGTTCGGTCGTTTCCTCGCCGATGTGAGGTACGCCTTGGAGGCATTCACTCGACGTCCCTTATGCAAACTGCCATCGAATGCCGCGAACCCCTCTTGCTGGTAGCCGTTTACGTCTGCGGTGAGGGGATAGCCAGCTTGTTGCACGGCTTCGAAGAATGCGGAGAACAAGGGGTTGCGAACCTGGCCGCGGCTGACCACGAGCGGCCCGGAATCACCACGCCATTCGTCGGCACCAGCAAGGCAGGTTTCCATCTTCTTGAAGTAGGGCAGACAGTGGGCGTAGTCCCATGACTCCATGCCGGGCTCAGCGGCCCATTTGTCGTAGTCCAGGGGATTGCCGCGCTGGAAGATCATCCCGTTGATGCTGCTCGATCCGCCGAGGATCTTGCCGCGACCGGCGGTGATGCGTCGGCCACCCATCCCCGGTTCGGGCTCGCTGACGTACATCCAGTCATAACGCGGGTTACCGATGGGGAAGGTCAAGGCCGCCGGCATGTGGATATAGACCTCCCACCACCAATCACGGCGGCCAGCCTCGAGTAGGAGTACGGTCCGCGAGCCATCGGCGGATAGTCGGTTCGCCAGCGCACTGCCAGCCGAACCGCCGCCCACGATGACGTAGTCGTAGGTCTCACCCATGGGAGGGAAGGCTAGTCCCCGAGTTCGGTGCGTCGCCGCGAAACGTACTCAGCCAACTCTTCCTTGATCGATTCGTCCATCGGTGGCTCTTCGTACTCTTCTATCTTCTTGGCAGCTATCTCACCGGCTCGGGTCGCGGTGTCCTTGGAGCCATTGCGGGTCCAGCGTTCGAAGTTGTCCGAACTTGACAGGAACGGCCGATAGAAGCATTCGCGGAAACGCTCCATCGTGTGCATGGCGCCAAGGAAGTGACCTCCGTGACCTACCTCGCTATGCGCATCGAAGGCGAGGGAAGCTTCGTCGATCTCTAGCGGGGTGAACTGGTGTTGCAGCATCTCGAGCAGTTGGACGTCGATCACGTACTTCTCGATGCTGGAGACCAATCCGCCTTCGAGCCAACCCGCTGAGTGCATGATGAAGTTGGTACCCGACAAGAACGCCGGCATGAGGGTCATGAGCGCCTCGTATCCCGCCTGCGCATCCGGCAGCTGGCTGGAGTTGAGTCCGCCGCCGCCACGGAAAGGCAGCCCGAAGTGCCGCGCGATCTGCCCGGTGGCCAGCAATCCGATGCCGGACTCCGGGGTGCCGAATTGTGGTGAACCCGATTGCATGTCGATGTTCGACAAGAAGGAGCCGAAGACGACCGGTGCTCCCGGACGGATCAGTTGGGTAAGCGCGACTCCGGACAACGCCTCGGCGATCTGCTGGGCAAGCGCAGCGGGGATCGTCACCGGAGCCATTGCGCCCATCAGTAGGAAGGGCGTGACGATGCACGGTTGCGCGGCTGCCGTGTAGACGAACAGGGAGTCGAGCATGCGGTCGTCCCAGCGAAGCGGGGAGTTGCAGTTGATCAACGAGATGCAAAACGGCGTGTCCTCGATTGACTCTCGGCTACCGAAGACCATCTCACCCATCGCGATGGTGTCCTCGGCATTCACCCCGCTCACGACATTGCCCATGATGATCTTGTCGGTCATCGTCAAGGCTCGGTAGACCATGTCCAAGTGCCGGGAGTCCAGAGGGGCGTCATTGGGCTCGACGACCACACCGCCCACGCTGTCCATGATGGGGAAGGACTGCGCCAACTTCGCGAAATCCTCGAAATCGGCAAGGGTCCCATCGCGTCGCTCGTCGCCGCGACGGAAGAAAGGCGGCCCGTAGACGCTGGAGAAGACCATTGAGTCGCCACCGATATGGACGTCATTCTCGTGGTTGCGGGCCTGCATCTCGAACTCGCTCGGTGCCTTCGCCACCTGCTCGAGGACGAAATCCGGATCCAAGAAGACGGTCTCGCCGTCGACCTTCTGGCCGTTGGCGGCGAACAGTTCCACGGCCTCGGGTTTCGCGAACTGGATGCCGACCTCGGTCAGGATGCGCCGCCAGCCGCTATCGAGCGTGGCCATGGCCTCCTGCGAGAGGATCTCGTACCGGGGCATCGAATTGCGGAACATGGCCCGCCCTCCTCGTGGACTCGTTGAACCCTTGACGACCCTCTGTCGGGGTTCCTAGACTCAGGATGTGGAACAAGGGTTCCACAATATGGTCCTCCTGGGAAGTCCCCCGGAGTGAGGAAATCCTAGAAGGCGAACGGGCATGTCGAGCACATCTGGCACCCAAGCGGTTGATCGCGCCGCCGGGTTGCTGCTCGCCGTTCTGGAGGCCAGTGAGCCACCCACCTTCGCCGATCTCCAGGCCTCGAGCGCACTGGCGAAGAGCACCGTGTCCCGGTTGTTGTCGAGCCTCGAGCGCCACGACCTCGTGACCCGGGCTGAGGACGGCACCGTGCGCCCGGGGGGAGCGCTCACCCGCTTCGCCCACTCGCGGCGTCCTACCGATGAACTCATCGAGGCCGCCCGCCCGCACATGACCGCGCTCGGGGATGCGACCGGGGAAAAGATCAATCTCGCGGTACTGCATGGCTCCGAGGTCGAGCAGATCAGCCAGATCGACTGCAACTACCTGATCGGAGGGGTCAACTGGGGTGACCAACGGATCCCCTTGCACGCCTCGGCCCTCGGCAAGGTGTTCCTGGCATACGGAGCGGAATTCCCTCGCGGGCGCCTGCTGAAGTACAGCTCACGAACGATCACCTCGAGAGCGCGCCTGCGCGAGGACCTAGCTCTGGTGCGCGAGCGAGGCTGGGCGCTGGCCGACTGCGAACTCGAGGAAGGCCTGATCGCGGTCGCGGCGCCTGTGTTCGGTGGCGACGGCAGTGTGGTCGGGGCGTTGTCTGTTTCCGGACCAACTCTGCGGATGTCGCGCGAAGTGACCCGGGAATACGCCGAACTCCTCGTATCCGCAGCCCAGGCGACAGCCGATGCGCTGGGGTACGAGGGACATGCATCAGACTCAGAGCGCGCGACGGTCACGCAGACTGGAGGAAGGGTGGGTGCCGCATGACGCCGGATGACATTTTGAAGGCCCTGTACGACGAAACCATGGTGGGCAATGCGCCTGCTGTTTTGGAGTACACATCCAAGGGCCTCGAATTGGGTATGACGCCGGACAGTTTGCTGTTCGATGCCTTGATCCCCTCGCTTGAGGAGGTCGGCGCCCGGTTCGAACGGGGTGACTTCTTCGTGCCCGAAATGCTCGTTGCAGGCAAGGCCATGTCCGGTGCGCTCGAGGTGCTACGACCGCTCTTGGCGCAAACTGGGGCGGAGAGCGTTGGCACCTTCTTGATGGGAACGGTCAAGGGCGATGTGCACGACATCGGCAAGAACCTCGTCAACATCATGCTCGAGGGTGCTGGCTTCCATGTGATCGACATCGGTGTCCAGGTACCTCCGGAGAAGTTCATCGAGGCCATCGAGGAACACAAGCCGGACATCGTCGGCATGTCCGCCTTCTTGACCACCACGATGCCGATGTTCAAGGCCAACATCAACGCGATAGAGAAAGCCGGCCTGCGAGATGAGGTCATCATCATGGTCGGGGGCGCCCCGGTGACCCAGGAGTACGCGGATGTCTCCGGAGCGGACGGGTACGCGGCCGATGCCGCCACCGCGGTGCGCAGAGCCAAGGAATTGCTCGCAGCACGGTCCGGAGCCAAGGCTTAGCAATGCTCCGCAAACTGCTGCCCGTAGTCGAGCACGTGGTCAAGGGCCCCGTGTGGGACTGCCAGATGTGCGGGCAGTGTGTCTTGCACTCCACAGGGATGACCTGCCCGATGACCTGTCCCAAGACCCTGCGCAACGGACCGTGCGGCGGTGTGCGACCTGATGGCAAGTGCGAAGTCAAGCCGGAAATGCGCTGTGTGTGGGTGAAGGCCCATCATCGGGCTGAGTCTCTCCCGTTGTTGCCCAAGACCTGGCGCGAGGAAATCACCCACCTGCGGCCACCGGTCGATAACTCCCTGGAGGGGGATTCGTCCTGGCTCAACCTGGTCAGCGGTCGAGATCGCCAGACTCCCGCCGGTTGGCAGGAGGCGCACTGATGTCGCACCTCGGGGGACTGATTGCCAGCAGGTCCAGGCCGATAGTCACAGCGGAGTTCCCGTCACTTGACGGGGGCGACATCGACACCGTGGCCGCCGCTCTTGAGCCCTATCGGCCTTATGTCGATGCGGTGAACATCACCGACAACCCGGCCGCCCATGCGCATGCGAGCAACGTTTCGATGGCGATCGCGGTCCATCAGCTTGGTGTTGAACCGATCATGCAGGTGGTTTGCCGGGACAAGAACAGGCTTGCCGCGCAAGCCGACGTAGTCGGTGCCTCCATGCATGGCGTGACCACGTTCTGCGCGCTCACCGGTGACGATGTGACCGCCGGTGACGAACCGGAGGCACGTCGTGTATTCGACCTCGATAGCCCGCAACTAATTTCAATCATGAACGGCATTTCTCGCGGGCACTACCTGTCCGGGCGCGAACTCAAGCACCCCAAGGAGCTGTTGATTGGTGCTGTCGAAAACCCGTTCGCACCTCCGGCCGATGTCCGGGTCCGGCGAGCCAAGACGAAGGTCGATGCAGGTGCGCGTTTCCTGCAGCTACAGATCGGCTACGAGCCGCAATTGCTGGAAGCCTTCATGGAAGGCGTGTGCGGTAACGGTGTCGCCGAACGTGCGGCGATCTTGCCGACGGTCATCTTTACGAAGACCGCTGGAGCGCTGCGTTTCATGGACAACCAGGTTCCCGGGATCCATGTGCCCGCCGCTGTGATCGACCGGATCGCGCATGCTGACGACCCCGCCGAGGAGTCGTATCTCATG
The DNA here is from genome assembly GCA_965662415.1 of Actinomycetes bacterium. Lineage (GTDB taxonomy): Bacteria > Actinomycetota > Actinomycetes > S36-B12 > S36-B12 > S36-B12. The sequence continues at coordinate 21,663 of CBFIHB010000008.1, forward strand.
GTGCGTGAGCAGGTGCAGCATGCGTTGTCGCTACCGGGAGTAGCCGGAGTGCACATCACCGATTTCCGCCACGACGATTCCCTTCGTCGTTTAGTGAACGACCTATCCATCGGTCCTAGTGCGACTACCCAGTCTGCTGTGAGCGCCTAAGAGCCGCGAAGAACGTCGAGACGAATCCCACGAACAGGGCACCGAACACACCGTTACAACCATAGGAGCGCCATGCACACCACCGTAAGTTCGGCGAATCAAACCCTGACGATCGGACCGGATCAGCCGTTTTGCATCATCGGCGAACGCATCAACCCCACCGGCCGCAAGGCATTCCAGGAACAACTGCGCGCCGGAGACCTGTCCGCCGTCGAGAAGGACGTTGCCGATCAGGTTGCCGGCGGAGCGATGATGCTCGACGTCAACATGGGCGCACCGCTTGTCGATGAGGCGGCACTGCTTGCCGCGGCCGTGAAGTTGATCCAGGGCCTCACGGATCTACCGCTGTGCATCGATTCATCGGTCGTCGAGGCCTTGGAAGCTGGTCTGGCCGTGTACGAGGGCAAGGCCTTGGTGAACTCGGTGACCGCGGAGGACGAGCGGATGGAATTGATCTTGCCGTTGGTCAAGAAGTACGGAGCGGCCGTTATCGCGCTGCCCAACGACGATAAGGAGATCCCGGAGGATCCACAACGTCGCTTCGAGTTGACCGAGTACATCGTGGAGACGGCCACGTCGAAGTATGGAATCCCGGCAGAGGACATCGTGATCGATCCATTGGCCATGCCTATCGGGGCGGACTCCCAGATGGTGGTCCGTACCGTGGAGACGATCGAACTCATCGCCGACAAGATCGGGGTCAATATGACCCTGGGGGCTTCGAATGTTTCTTTCGGAATGCCGGACCGACACACCCTCAACTCGGTCTTCCTTCCGATGGCGATGGGTGCAGGATTGACGAGCGCCATCATGGATGCGCGCACACCGCAGATCGTCACGGCGGTCAAGGCAGCCGATCTCATGCTCGGTAACGATGAATGGGGCATGAGTTGGATCTCCGCCCACCGTGCACGCGAGGCAGCGAAGGGGTAGGAAGAACGAATGCGCGATCCGGGTTCGTCCACTGAGCCGGGGGGAGTTCCGTCCTCCGGGCCGGATGGCGACGACTACGAACTCGATACGACCGTGCTGATCGAGGATCCCGGCCCCGAGGTTCCGAACGTCGATGAGCCCGATTCCGCGGAGGTCGCCCGAGTTGCGCTGGTGTTCGAGCCGTCCGGTAAGCAGGCGCGCGCTCCAGTTGGCGTAAACGTGTTCGACGTCGCGAGTTGGAACGCGATCGCGGTCGATTCAACCTGCGGTGGTCACGGCACCTGCCGCAAGTGCCGCGTGCAGATCCTCGAGGGTGAGGTACCGGCCGGAAGCGTGGACGCTCGCGCGTTCACCGAAGAGGAGATGGCCGCCGGTTGGCGGTTGGCGTGCCAGGCGGCTGCCTGGAGTGACCTGCGTGTGCACGTACCTCCGCTCACCACCCGACCCAAGGCATCGACTGTCGGGGTCGGCCGACAGGTGATCCACCGCCCCACCGTCTTGAAGCGTTTCCTGGAATTGCCCGAACCCACTTTGTCCGATCAGCGTCCCGACCTGCGGCGGGTGATGGATGGAATCACGGATATGGCCTCGTCGGCCGATCCGATGGTGCTGCGCGGACTTCCGCGGCTTTTGCGCAGCTCGGATTTCAAGGTGACCGCGGTGGTGGTGGATGACATCCTCGTGGCGATCGAGCCCGGCGATACGAGCGGTCGCGTGTTCGGCATCGCATATGACCTCGGCACTACCAGCGTGGTTGCCACCCTCGTGGATCTGACGAACGGCATGCCGCTGGCCGTGTCCTCGATGCTGAACAAGCAACAGCGCTACGGAGCGGATGTCATCAGTCGGATCAGCGCCACGATGCTGGATCCGTCGTCATTGGATTCCTTGCAGCAACTCGCGCACGAGACACTGAACGAATTAACCGAGGAGGTGTGCACCGAGGCGGACGTAGATCGCTCTGAGGTTTACCAGGTGTCACTGGCGGGCAACGCGACGATGGTGCAGATCGCTTTGGGGATCGATCCTGAGCCGCTCGGTGTCGCCCCCTTCATCCTTGCCGCGGAACATTACCCAGACGTCAAAGCCGACGAACTCGGGATCAAGGTCAACCCGCGAGCGCGAGCCTGCGTTTTCCCGGCGCTCGGTGCCTATGTGGGCGGAGACATCGTGGCGGGAGCGCTGGCATGCGGCATGGATCGCGATCAACGTGTGCGGCTGTTCATCGATGTCGGGACCAACTGCGAGATGATCTTGGGTAACGGTGAGCAACTGCTGGCTACAGCGGCACCCGCGGGACCGGCATTCGAAGCTGCGTCGATTGCCTGCGGAATGCGTGCAGCCGCGGGAGCCATCGAGGTTGTTCGAATCGATGATTCCGGATTGCACATCGAAGTGATCGATGGTGCGGAGCCTGTCGGGATCTGTGGATCGGGGCTCGTCGATGCGGTTGCCGACCGCGTGCAGGTGGGTTTGTTGGACGGTTCGGGGCGTTTCGTCCCGGACAATGTCGCCAAGGAAGTCGCTCCCCAGGTGGCGGATCGTCTGGTGATGCGCGGTGAGGAGCGGGTGTTCGTGCTCTCGGGGGACACGCCAATCGACCCAGGCAGCTTGGACCGAATCGTCTACTTGTCCCAGCGCGATGTGCGCGAACTCCAATTCGCCAAGGCAGCTATCTCGACCGGCTGGGCGATCCTGCTCGAGGAGTTCGGGATCCAGGAGAAAGACGTCCAGCAGGTACTGCTTGCGGGGTCCTTCGGCAGCTACCTGTCGCCGAAGAATGCGATACGCATCGGTCTGGTTCCCGATATCTCCGTTCCGCGTGTGGTCAGTGCCGGGAATGTTGCGGGGGAGGGCGCGAAGATGGCGCTGCTATCCGGATCCGAGCGCAACGGAGCACACACCTTGCTCGAGGTGATCAAGTACGTGGAGCTGTCCGATCGCGAGGACTTCAACGATCGTTTCGTCGAAGAACTCGCTTTTCCGGTGTCGTGAGCGAGCAGGCGATCGGCCTGATCGCCTGTGGGGCCTTGGCGTCGGATCTGCGCGAACTCACCGACGAGCGTGGCTGGCCGGTGGTCGTGTACCCGCTGCCTCCACTGCTGCACAACCATCCGGAGCGCATCGCGGATGCTGTTGAGGAACTCTTGGCGGCGAAAGGGGACCGGCACTCCCGCTGGGCGATCGGCTACGCCGACTGCGGGACCTACGGAGCCCTCGACGATGTGTGTGCTCGCCGGGGAATTCGTCGGTTGGCCGGTAACCACTGCTACGACCTGTATGCCGGGCGCGAGCAACTCGCCGAACTCCTCGAGGCCGAACCGGGCACGTACCTGCTGACCGATTTCCTGGTGCAGGGCTTCCACCGCACGGTGATCGTCGAGTTGGGTTTGGACCGCTACCCCGAGTTGCGAGATGACTACTTCGGGAACTATCGGCAGGTGGTCTGGCTGACCGGGCGTGGGGTGGACCCGGACACCCGGCGGGAACTGTCGGCAGCAGCGCAGGAAGCCGCGGCCGCCCTCGGCCTGCCGCTCGTGGTCCGGTCCGTGGGCCGAGAGAACCTCGCCGCCGAGGTCGAGTCCCTCCTCCCCTGACCGCCGGAACGGGGGAGTTTCTGGTAACTGGTGTACAAGAGTGTGTAGAACTGATATATCTATTCCGTGACCACGACTACGGAGTCCCTGGCCGACCAGGCGTACCGCCGCGTGCGTCGCATGATCTGCACCGCCGAACTAGAACCGGGGGCGGTGATCAGCGAGTCCGGGCTGTGCGAGCAGCTCGGTCTGGGCCGGACGCCAGTGCGCGAAGCCCTGCGTGCACTGGCGTCCGAGCACCTCATCGATGTCTACCCCCGTCGCGGGATGTTCGTCGCCGGAGTGGACCCGCGTGATCTGCGGGCAATCAGCGAGGTGCGCGAGCAACTCGAGCCCTTCGCGGCCAGATTGGCTGCTGAGCGGCGTGAGGACGCCGACGTAGTCATCATCGACCAGTTGCTCACCGATCTCGCGGCCTACGAGCGCAGTGGAGTCGAGATGAATCGCTCGTGGTCCAGCGATCAGGTCCTGATGGATCTCGACGAAAGAATTCACCGGGTTGTCTACCAGGCGAGTCATAACGCGTACTTGGCTGAAGATCTCGACAGCTACTACACCCACGCGCTTCGTATCTGGTTCCTCGGACTGACCAAGGTCACGCATCTGCAGCAGGCGGTGCTCGAGCACCGCGAGATCTTGGAAGCCATCCGAGATGGCGACGCTGATCGGGCGGCGATGGTCATGGGTAAGCACATCGAAGGATTCGAAGCCGAGATGCGTCTCGCGCTGTGATCCATCGAATCGAACAATCACAACAGCAGAGAACAGAACACGGACAAGGCACATACAGGAACGGAAGGTAGGGAACATGGCGGATGCACCTCAGGCACCGAGCAACGCTAAGTGCGTGGTGATCGGAGCTGGGATCGTCGGCAACTCGATCGTGTGGCACTTGGCACGTCTGGGATGGACGGACATCGTCCAAGTGGACAAGGGACCGCTGCCCAACCCAGGCGGTTCCACGGGACATGCTTCGAACTTCATCTTCCCCACCGATCACAGCAAGGAAATCACTCAGCTCACGCTGGAAAGCATGCGTCAGTACAAGGAGATGGGTGTCTTCACCGAGTGCGGCGGCATCGAGGTAGCTCGCACTGAGGATCGGATGCAGGAATTGCATCGCCGCATGCAATCGGCGAAGTCCTTCGAAATCGAGGACACCGCGATGCTGACCCCGGCCGAGGTGAAGGAGAAGGTCCCGTACATCGATGAGGAAGTGATCCTCGGGGGCTTTTGGACCCCTTCGGTGGGTGTCGTGGACTCCCTTCGCGCTGGAACGATCATGCGGGAGAAGGCGCAAGAGATGGGTGCGCTGACCAGTTTGCCCAACACCGAGGTGCTCGATATCGAAGTGACCGACGGTCGCGTCTCCGCAATCGTTACCGATCGGGGCACCATCACTACCGAGTACGTGGTCGTCGCATGCGGTTGCTGGAGTCCGCGCATTGCCGCGATGGCTGGTGCCGCGATACCGCTGACGCCTGCGGTCCACCAGATGAAGGACATCGGTCCAGTGCCATTCTTCGCCGACGCCAAGGGTGATATCGAGTGGCCGATCATCCGCGACATGGACACCTTCATGTACGAGCGACAGCACGGAACGGGTCTGGAGATCGGCTCCTACGCGCACCGTGCGATCTTGTACGAGGCTGACGAGATTCCCTCGAACGAGCAAGCTGCTCTCTCGCCGACGGAGATGCCGTTCACGCAGGACGATTTCGACCTTCAAGACGAGCACGCGATGGAACTCATGCCCGACATCGTTGGCGATGAGTCCATCGGCGAGAAGTACGCGTGCAACGGACTGCTCTCGCTCACTCCCGATGGCGCACCGATCCTCGGAGAGACACCCGAGGTCAAGGGCCTGTGGTCCGCTGCCGCGGTGTGGATTAAGGAAGGACCGGGTGTGGGCAAGTCCATCGCCGAGTGGATGGTGCTTGGCGAACCCGAAATCGATCTGCATGGGGCTGACGTTGCTCGCTTCTATGAGCACCACAAGACACGCGAGCACATCACTGCCCGTACGGGAGAGGGCTTCATCAAGACCTACGGCATCATCCACCCGGGCGAGCAGTGGTCGAGCAATCGCAACGTGCGGCTGTCGCCCTACTACGAGCAAGAAAAGGCGCTCGGTGCCGTCTTCTACGAGGCGGTGGGCTGGGAGCGTCCCTTCTGGTACGAGTCCAATGCCGAACTCGTCGAGAAATTCGGCGATGCGGTGATGCCGCGTACGGCCGAGTGGGACTCGCGCTGGTGGTCTCCCATCATCAACGCCGAGCACCTCCAGATGCGCGAGACCGCGGGCATGATCGATCTCACCCCGTTCGCGATCTTCGACATCGTGGGTCCGAGCGCTCTGGACGTCGTCCAAAAGTGCGCGGTGCGGCAGATGGATGTTGCTGTCGGGAAGGTGATCTACACACCTGTGCTCAGTCAAGGTGGCGGCTTCCGATCCGATCTGACGATCATGCGGTTGGGAACCAACCACTTCCGCGTCGTCACCGGCGGCGCCCACGGCATGGCGGACAAGAAGTGGTTCGCTGATCAATTGCCAGCCGACGGCACCGCGCAACTTCAGGACCTGACGTCTTCCATGACCACGCTCGGCGTCTGGGGCCCCAACGCGCGCGCCATCATCCAGTCGCTCACCAAGGCTGACATGTCGCACGAGGGTTTCCCCTTCGGCACCTGTCGAGTGATCGAGATGGGTTCGCTGCGTGTGCTTGCCTCGCGAATCTCGTACGTGGGTGACCTGGGCTGGGAGTTGTACCTGCCTATCGAGCAGGGCGCCAAGTTGTGGGAGATGGTCTACGAGGCTGGCCAGACCCATGGCCTGATCCCGGTCGGAGTAGGGGTGTACGGGACCACCGGTCGAATGGAGAAGGGCTACCGCGCCTACGGCGCTGAACTCGACGCCGAGTACAACGTCATCGAAGCCGGCATGGCACTGAAGAAGGTCAAGGAGGCCGACTTCATCGGCAAAGAGGCCTACGTCAAGCACCGTGAGGAAGATCCGGTCGCGGTGATGTGCACCCTGTCGGTCACCGATCACACGAGTGCAAGCGGCGAGAAGCGCTACATGCTCGGCATGGAGCCGCTGCTGACACTCGACGGCGCACCGATCACCGACAAGAAGGGTCGGCGCTCCTTCGTGACGAGTGCGGGATCAGCGCCATCACTGGGTAAGCACCTGCTGATGGCCTACCTGCCGCCTGAGTACGCGGTCGAAGGCACCGACCTCCTGGTCGAGTACCTCGGCGAGCGCTATCCCGTGGTCGTGGAGCGCGCCAGTTCCACGCCTTTATTCGATCCTGATAACGAACGGATTTTGAGCTAATGGAAATCTGCGTATGCATCAAGCGCTACCCCTCCCTCGGTAGCGCGATCATGTTGACCGAGGACGGTATGGCGATCGACACCGACAAACTCGGATTCACGCTCAGCCCCCACGAAGAGTGCGCCGTGGAAGCCGCGGTGCAACTCAAGGAGGAGCACGGCGGCACCGTGACCTTGATCTCGATGGGGCCTGAGGGTGTTGAGGAGCAGATCCGCGAGCAATTCGCGATCGGCGCCGATCGAGCCATCTGGATCCATTCCGATTCCACGGATATCGATCCGCAAGCAGCGGCCAAGGCCCTAGGCGACGCCATCGAGGCGGATGGAACACCGTTCGATCTGATCTTGCTCGGATCGGAGAGTGCCGATAACGCCAACGCGCAAACCGGTGTCCGGCTCGCACACCGACTCGGCCGCCCCGTGGCAACTGCAGTGAAGGGCATGGCTGTCGCCGATGGCGTGGCCACCTGCGAGCGGGCCGTTGGGACTATGCGCGAGGTGTACTCGGTGCCTTTGCCTGCTGTCATCACCGTTAAGGACGGACTCAATATTCCCCGTTACCCGTCGGTCCCTGGACGTATCAAGGCGCGCAAGAAACCGATCGAAGAGGTGCCGGCCAGTCTCGATGCCCCGCGTATCGAATTGCTCGGGCTAACCGCGCCGATTCGCGAGTCGAAGGGTGCACAGGATCTTGGAACAGGTGATGACGCCGCCGATGCCCTGGTCGACGTCATGAAGCAGATCGGAGTGTTGTCATGATCCTCGTCTATGTCGACCACGATCGTGGTGAGATCGATGCCCTTGCGCTTCAGGTCGCTAGCGCCGCACTTGGCCTGGACGACGACGTTCAGGCGGTGATCGTCGGACCGAATGCTGAGAAGTGCGCTGACGAACTCTCAGCTGTCGGTATCCGCACTGTGCACCACGGAGTGCACGACAAGATCGCCGATTACACACCGCTGGCTTGCGCCAAGGCGGTGATCGAGGTCATGGACAAGTCGTCCGCCCGCGCGGTACTGGCGGCCGGGACACCGCGGGGCAGCGAGGTCCTCGCCCATGTCGCGGCGATTCGTGACCTTCCGCTAGTGACCGAGTGCAGCGAGATCGCACTCACAGGGGCCGACACCGCCGAGGTGACGCGAGCGCGTTGGGGTGGAAACCTGCTGGAACGCAGCAAGGTGACCGGTAGTCCGCTGCTCGCGACCGTCCAAGCGCATGCCTTCGCCGTTGCCGATGCCCCGGGGTCGGCTCAGGTTGAATCCTTCGAGGTTCCGGTCACCGACGCCGATCTCATGGTCGGCATCGTCGACCGCACAGGAGCCGCAGCGACCGGGGTGGGCTTGGCGGAAGCCAAAGTGGTTATCTCCGGTGGACGTGGGATGGATGGTCCCGAGGCCTTCGCGATGCTCGAGGAGCTTGCCGACATCCTCGGTGGCGCAGTCGGGTGTTCGCGTGTGGTGACTGCAGCGGGGTGGCGCCCGCACGCCGAGCAGGTAGGGCAGACCGGCACCAAAGTCGCGCCGGAGTTGTACCTGGCGTTCGGTATCAGCGGCGCTACCCAGCACATTGCTGGGTGTAAGTCCGCCCAGACACTGATCGCGGTCAACACCGATGCTCAGGCGCCGATCATGACGCATGCGGACTACGCGGTAGTGGAGAACCTGCACACATTGCTGCCTGTGCTCATCGAGAAAGCACGCGCCGCCAAGGGCGCGTAGGTCACCACGCGAGAACAGGAAGTCCGATGTCAACCGATATCGAGATCGCCCAAGCGGCGACGCTCAAACCGATTGCGGAAATCGCGGAAGTTGTCGGGATTCCCGCTGAGGTTCTCGAGCCGTACGGGAAGACCAAAGCGAAGGTCGAGCTGGACTGGCTGCTCGAACAGCCGGTCCGCTCCGATGCCCGGATGATCCTGGTGACGGCAATCAGCCCCACACCACCCGGTGAAGGGAAGACAACCACCACCGTCGGGCTCGGCGATGGCCTCCGGCACATCGGCAAGGACGCCATGATCTGTTTGCGCGAGCCGTCCCTCGGCCCCGTATTCGGGATGAAGGGCGGCGCCGCCGGTGGCGGTCACGCACAGGTTGTCCCCATGGAGGACATCAACCTTCACTTCACCGGTGACTTCAACGCCATCGCCCTCGCGAACAACCTGCTTGCTGCGTTGATCGACAACCACATCCATCACGGCAACGCTCTTGGCATCGACGTTCGACGCGTTACCTGGAAGCGTGTTGTAGACATGAACGACCGCGCTCTCCGCGACATCACCGTCGCGCTGGGCGGACCGGGGAACGGTTTCCCTCGCGAAGATGGCTTCGACATCGTCGTCGCATCGGAAATCATGGCGATCTTCTGTCTCGCGACGGATCTGGAAGACCTCAAGGAGCGCATCGGTCGCATCGTGATTGCCTACACGCGCGACAAGCAACCGATCTATGCCCGGGACCTGAACGCGCCTGGTGCCATGACAGTGCTCCTGAAAGACGCGCTGTCCCCGAACCTCGTCCAGACGCTCGAAGGAACACCGGCCTTCGTCCACGGTGGCCCGTTCGCGAATATCGCACACGGATGCAACAGCGTGATCGCGACCACCGGTGCGCTACGCCTAGCGGACTACGTCGTCACTGAAGCCGGCTTCGGGGCGGATCTCGGAGCTGAGAAGTTCATCGACATCACCTGTCGTAGCGCTGGTCTACGACCTTCGACTGCAGTGATCGTGGCGACCGTTCGTGCGCTGAAGTTCCATGGCGGTGCAGACGCCAAATCACTCACCGACGAGGATCTCGACGCCCTGAAAGCGGGAATGGTCAATTTGGAAAGGCACATCGCCAATGTGCGTGACCACTACGGAGTTCCGCCCATCGTGTCGATCAATCGTTTCGCATCGGACACGCAAGCCGAGCTCGATCTACTGCGTTCGCATGTCGAGTCCCTGGGGGTTCCGATCGTTCTCGCTGATCACTGGGCCCAGGGTGGCGCCGGTGCGGCCGAATTGGCACGGGTAGTGGTGGAAGTCTGTGACGCTGATGACACCCCGGTCGATGCCGGTCACGATTCCTTCGTCTACGACGACGACGCCTCGCTGTGGGAGAAGGTTGAAGCGATTGCCACGAAGAT
>CBFIHB010000009.1:0-231 GCA_965662415.1 Actinomycetes bacterium
ACCTGGAGTTCTTCCAGCAATGCGGTAGCCCGTTGGCATTGGGCCGGTGCACCGTTCGCGGCCACTTCGGCTAGCCGATCCCGCAGTTCCATCCCAGCAGTGTCCCACTGGCAGGATGTGCCCGGCCAGTGGTGGCTGATAGTTGTGGCGTCGGGAGGCGGCATGGCGTGGGTGTTGTTGGCTGGAGCGATCGCTTTCGAGGTGTTCGCGACGGTCATGTTGAAGGTCAGC